>CAYYUU010000041.1:0-15776 GCA_964474955.1 uncultured Alcaligenaceae bacterium
TGGTTGATTTCACCACTTTTGCGACCTCCTTTGTAAATCCTTGTGGAATCTTGCATGAGAACTTTTGCGGCATCGGATGTCGGCTCGATCGTGGATTGGATGTGGGTGGTTACCTCAGCAAGCTTGCTCTGGTTCCCTTTCAGGCTCCGAGTATTCTCGGAGAGTTCCTTGTGGAAAGCAGCCTCCAAAAGTTCCTTGGTGGCAGACGAAAGCGAATGCTGTTTTGCAAGGGCAACGAAGTTGGAATCAAGATCGTATACGGCTTTCGCATGACCACTCGCTTCCAGAACATCAGCCCAAGAAATCAAGCGAACAGTTTTGTTTTCGGTTTGGACCTCCCAGGTTTTCCAGAACGATTCGGCGTTGCTGTTCTTGCTTTGAATCACGACAGCTGTTGCAAGGACCAAGACTTCGTTGGCTAACTGGGATTGCATCCTGGCAGCGGCGCGAAGGATGGGGCGCATGTTCAATCCGCTCAAGTCTTTTTCTTGAAAATAGTCCGATTGGGGGGAGTAACTCAAGGAGCGATTCGTGGGCGACAAGTAAGCGATCTCGTAGATAGACCGAGGGCCACTGCCGTTGTTGGTTTGCACCGCTGTGAGAGCCAATTCGTGACGTCGACGAAATTCCGTTTCGAATTTCGTGGGGTTGCTCAACAGCCCTCGCTCTCGCAAATCCTCGGTGAATGCGGGAAGTACCTTGTTGAGTTGTTGGATTGTAAATTGCTGTTGTTTTCCGAGCGTCAACTCCCAGGCGACTTCTGCTCTCCATTTCTCGCTGAGAATGGGAGCAACTTTGAGGAATTTTTTCAATGGAGCGGTTTTCGCAAAAAGACGGTCTTGGGTTCTCGAAATTTCCGACGCGTTCCAGGGCCAGAACAATATCAACGCCGAACCAATTGCTGCGGAGATTATCAGGAATGCCGAGACGAGCTTCCATCGATTATTGCTGAGAAAGAAAGTCACGAGGAACTCCTTCAAGGAGATGTGTCCAAAGCGAGTTTGGCGATGATATATAGCTTGCCGCTGGTGATCATACAAGGAGCGCATTTCGCGACACGACTTGCGCAGTTGTTGGGTTCTGTTTGAGACTCGTGTTGTCTCCCGTTCGGGAAATGCAAAACGCAATTAGGTGAGGACAGGAAAATCGACAAAGTAGAAATCCAGAAGGACAGCCGCCAAGTTCACCACCCACCGATTGAGCTTTTTTCCCTTGCCTTGATGCCTATAATTAACCTGCTTCTTTCCGCTCGGAGAGACACAATATATCCCCCATCTTTGCAACGAAGAAGGTGTTCAACGAATCGGTCATGGAATCCGACTCTCCCACTACGCCCACAACGACAGAACCCGCTGCCCACAATTTGAAGCATCTCCCGGAATTTTTGCGTGATTCCGAGGGGTTCGCGGAGGTATTGGAGTCGCTGGAAAGTGGCCGGGCCGCCACGATCGATGGGGCTTGGAAGTCGGCGGCCGCGCTGACGTCGGCGAGCCTCGTACCGAAGTGCCCCCAGACGTTCCTGGTTGTGCTCGCTCATCCGGGCGATGTCGATGGTTGGGAACAGGATCTTCATACCTTCACCGGTCATCGGCCTCTTTTCTTCCCGGCCTGGGATTCATGGCCACCGGCGCGGTCGGTGGTTGACGAAGTGTCCGGGCAAAGGCTCCGCGTCCTCAAACAACTTGACGATGATGTTCCGCCGCCAATTGTCTTGACGACTGTGGCCGCCCTCTTACAACCGGTTCCGAGTCGTGAGCAACTCGCCCAGCAACAACGAAGACTACGCACAGGCCAACAGATCGATCTGGAAGATCTGATGGCATGGCTGGTCGAGCGTGGCTACCAACGCATGGAAGCTGTCGAACTGCCCGGCGAATTTAGCCAACGCGGCGGAATTCTGGATGTATTCTCCCCCGACGCTGAAGTCCCATTTCGGATCGAATTCTTCGGCGACGAGGTCGACTCGATCCGACAGTTTTCGCCGGAGTCCCAGCGGAGTCTTGGGTACGTCGAGGCCATTAACCTCACAGCGCAAGCCGCGTGGCTTCGCGGTTCGTCGCTCGAGGATGAGCCGCCACCGATCGACATTCGCGGACACCTGGCGAACTGGCTCCCGAATGATTCGTGGGTCGTCCTTCATGAGCCCGAAGAACTGCAAGAGCAAGCGAAAGTTCACCTCGAGCGAGTTTCGGACATCGTCGGCCTGTTTTCGTTTCCGGCGACCGTCAAACTGCTGACGCAATTCCCGAGCGTTCATCTGACGGCCATGCCGAGCGCGTCGCTCGAAACGACTTGCCATCTTCGCGTCGAGTCGGTCGAGCGATTGAGCGGAGACGTCGCCAAAGTTCGCGAAGAACTCGACGGCATCGGAGCGACCGACCAAGTTCTCGTGGCCTGTCATAATGAAGGTTCGCGTGCCCGACTCGGCGAAATTCTCGCCGAAAGCAACCTGGCCCGAGAAGGACGACTGCATCTTGTTTTGGGGACGGTCCACTCTGGCTTCCGGCTCGTGGATCTGGGAATCGCTCTGATTGGTGATCACGAACTGTTTCACCGAGAAGACGTTCGCACGGTCCTTCCGCGACGGCAACTCGAATCAAGAGCCATCGATAGTTTTTTGGAACTGCGGGAGGGCGATCTAGTTGTCCACGTCAGCCACGGAATTGCTCGTTATCGTGGGATGGAGTTACTCGAGAAACATAACCAGAAGCCCGCCTCGCCACAGAAAAGAGCACGAGTTTCCGACCCCAAATCCAACACCAAGCTCGAAGAACACATGATCTTGGAGTTCCGGAATAATACCCGCATTTATGTTCCGGTTTCGAAGATCGATCTGGTCCAGAAGTATGTCGGGGGCGGGAACGCCCAACCCGAACTTTCCAAATACGGCGGAACGAGTTGGCAGCGGAAGAAAGATAAAGTCGAAGAAGCCGTCGTCGACCTTGCGAGCGACATGATCGAGTTGCAAGCCGTCCGCGACGCCCAGCCCGGAATAGCGTTTCCGTCCGACTCCGAATGGCAGCACGAGTTCGAGGCCGCATTTCCGTATCAGGAAACTCCCGACCAACTCACTGCGCTGGGTGAACTCAAAAGGGACATGGAACGTCCGCGTCCGATGGATCGACTGATCTGCGGCGATGTTGGCTACGGTAAGACCGAACTGGCCATTCGGGCTGCGTTCAAAACGATCGACAATGGAAAGCAGGTCGCGGTCCTCGTCCCCACGACGGTCCTGGCCGAACAGCATTACCGGACGTTCTCCCAACGGTTCGCCGATTATCCGTTCATTGTCGAAGGGCTCAACCGCTTCCGGCGCACGCAGGACAAACGACGAATCATTGAAGGGCTGGCCGAGGGATCGGTCGACGTCGTCATCGGGACGCATCGGTTGTTGAGCAAGGACGTGCGGTTTCACGACCTCGGTTTGGTCGTGATCGACGAAGAACAACGTTTCGGCGTTGAGCACAAGGAGAAGCTAAAGACCCTGCGGGCGATGGTCGACGTGCTCACGCTGACGGCCACGCCGATTCCGCGAACTCTGAACCTGGCCTTGTTGGGCATTCGCGACATCAGCAATCTTGAGACGGCTCCCCGAGACCGTCTCGCCATCGAGACTCGAATCGTAAGGTGGGACGAAAAGTTAATCCGCCATGCGATCATGCGGGAATTCAACCGCGAAGGGCAGGTCTACTTCGTCCACAACCGCGTTCACAACATCGAGCGCATCGCCGAGCAACTCCAGGCAATTGTCCCGGAGGCGAAGATCGTCATCGGTCATGGCCAGATGCACGAAAACGACCTTCAAAATGCGATGGTCCAGTTCGTCAATCGGGAAGCCGATATTCTGGTGGCAACGACCATCATCGAGAGCGGGTTGGACATTCCCAACGCCAACACCATCTTCATCAACCAGGCCGACCATTACGGTCTCGCCGACTTACACCAACTCCGCGGACGCGTGGGCCGCTACAAACACCGGGCGTATGCGTACCTGTTGCTGGACAACCAACGCAACGTCTCGCCGGTGGCGTCGCAACGTCTGAAGGCGATCGAAGAATTCACGGAACTCGGAGCGGGTTTCAAGATTGCCATGCGTGACCTGGAAATTCGCGGGGCGGGGAACATTCTCGGAAACCAGCAGAGCGGACACATCGCTGCCGTCGGCTACGAGATGTATTGTCAACTTCTTGAAAACGCCGTGCGGCGGTTGAAGAAGATGCCCTTGCGGACGCCGCTGGAAGTGACGGTCGATCTTCCCTGGACGGCCTATCTTCCAAACGATTACGTCTCGGGGCAGAAGCCGAAGATCGAAATTTATAGACGCCTTTCGCGTATCCGAAAACTCGAACGCCTCGACGATTTTCTCAACGAACTGAAGGACCGATTTGGCGAGCCGCCCGAGCCCGTGCTCTGGTTGCTCCGTCAGGCCGAGATTCGTTTGCTGGCCGCGCAATGGGGAATCGCAACGGTCCACATCGAAGGACCCGGCAGCGGCGACCCGAAATACAAGAACACCCCACATGCTCCGAACGACTTCGTGTTCGGATACCGACAGCCGCGGAAGATCAAAAAACTCGCCGACAGAAGCGAGGGCCGAATTCGTATCGTCGACGAACTCGCCGCCTACTGTCGCATTGCACCAAAGGAGTTGCCTCCGGACGCGTTGTTCTCCCTCCTGAAACATCTCTTGCGTTCGGCGTGATTTGAGTTATAACACGCCACCTCATGTTCTCTGGAAGGATACCGGAGGCATATGGGATGAGGCAGTCTTGCGTCTCTGAAGACTCTACTTTTCGGTATTCGAGAGTTTGGTGTCCTCGTGGGGTGGGCAAGCGCAGCGAAGGCACACCATGATTTCGGTGGGCTACGAAACACACCTACCAGTGCATTCGTTTGCAAACCGCGACAGCAACAAGACGCTTCATTGTCGGGACCGGAGAAGAGAACGGGAACCAAAGGCCCGTGGTTCAAGGATTCGAACCGAAGAGGACCGGTGACATGGCGTGGTCAAAGCAGATGGTCAGGATGGCTTGGGTCCCGGCAGGGTTGCTGGTCTTGTCTGGTTGTTTTCCGAATCACCAACAAGTGAACCTCGCCAGGCAGATGGCCAAGGTGGAATCACCACCACCGGCCTACTCCGCGGAAGCAAGTTTGGCCCGCCTGAAATCTTCCACACAACCGACCCCGACGCACTTGCCAAATCGCGATGACTTGCGGTACCGAGGTCAGTTCCCCGAACTCACGCCAGAGCAACAGCAGAAGGTGAGCCGGGTCGATTACGATGCGCCGCTCAAGCCACCCGAAGCGAAGCCTTGGTTGAATAACTTCAAAATCGCAGCCTGGGTCAACGGCAAGCCGATTTTCGTGAGCGACCTGAACAATCTGTTGCAGGCCAAGTTGGCGGCCGAGAATCTCGACCGCCTTGCACCGTCGGCTGCCGAAAGAGAACGCAAAAAGATTCTGGAAGAAGTTCTGAGACAAGTGATTGACCAGGAAGTCGTCGTGCAAGA
This sequence comes from uncultured Alcaligenaceae bacterium, assembly GCA_964474955.1. Classification (GTDB taxonomy): domain Bacteria; phylum Planctomycetota; class Planctomycetia; order Gemmatales; family Gemmataceae; genus CAYRFQ01. The sequence goes on from CAYYUU010000041.1 coordinate 5,511, forward strand.
TGCGTACAGCAAGCTGTCCATCAATCCGCAGATTCTCAAGAAAGTCAAGCAGGCCGCCGAGAAACAATTCCAGAAACGACTCCGGGTAATGCTAGCGGAGTTTCAGCAACGCACGAATGGAGCGAGCGAGGCGAAGTTCAAACAGGTCCTCGCGCGGCAAGGAGTGTCGTACAAGTCACTCCGCCGGGACGCCGAGCGGGCGTTCATCTTCCGGGAGTACTTGCTCAATCGCGCCGGTGGATTTTTGAACAAAGTCGGCTATCAGGAAATCAAAGAGTACTACGACAACCACGCAGCCGAATTCCGCATCGAAGAGAAGATCGAGTGGAAGGATATCTTCATCGCGGTAGGGCCCAAGCACCCGACGCTCAAGTCGGCGGAACAGTTCGCCGAAAGGTTGATAATTGCTGTGCGAGCGGGAGCGCCGTTCGACAACTTTCTGAAATATGACGATGGTGTCGCCCACATCCAGGGTGGAAAAGGCACCGGGACGCGCCCCGGAGAGATCAAACCCCGGGAAGTTGAGCCATATCTCTTACGGATGCGACCGGGCGAAGTCGGACCCCCAGTTTCGATCTCGACCGGCGTTCACATCTTCCAGCTAGTTTCTCGAACGAGAGGCGGTGTCCAACCGTTCGACGTAACGGTCCAGGAGAAAATCCGATCGCTGCTCAAGCACGAAATCTATAAGCGAGAACGTGAACGGATCATTCGGGAACTCGTGAGCGAAGCCGTCATTGAGGTGAATCCGAAGGTGTTTGAGTAAAGGTTGAGGGTTGTCTTGGGAACGAACTGCGGAGCGGTGACATATTGTAGCCGCAGCCGTGAGACCGCGGAGGAATGGTGCGTTGTCACATTCCGCGGGTTCACACCCGCGGCTACAATATGTCGCCACTCCGTGGCTCAACACCAATCGCAATCTCAACTCTCAACCTTCCTCCGGTCTTCTGTTTATTCCCAATCTTCTTCGTAAATTTCGTAAAGGTCCCTGTCCCGGAACTCCTCCTCCAAAGTTTCAATCAATACTTTGCACTTGGGCAACACGGCCCGGAGTTCTTTCGCTCCTTTGGCAGTCACGAACGTTCCTCGCAAGTCGAGCCATGTGAGCTTCTTCATCTTGAAGAAAATGGGAATTGTTTCGTCCGTGACGTCTCGGTTTTGGGAGACCGTGAGCCGTTGGAGCTTGCGAAGTTTGGAGAGGTGTTGGAGCCCTTCGTCCGTGACGCGCGTCCGGTGGATGTTGAGTTCCTTGAGGTTCTTCGCCTTCGCAAGACGCTCCAATCCATCGTTATCCAGATCCGATTTCGAGAGAGACAACACTTCCAACGCCGGAAACTCGGCGAGGACTTCGGAACCCTTGCCCCGACATTCCAGCAAATACTCGGTCCGGAGAACGCGTAATTTTTTTAGTCCTGCCAGGGGACCTAAATGGACGCGAAGAAAATGTCTTCGAGAGCCCATACCTAAATTTTCATAGATCGTGGCTTCTTCGAGATTTTCGAGGGCCGTCAAAGCTTCAAGGTTCGTATCGTAGTCGAACATGCCGGAAAGCTCCAGCGTTCGGAGTTGTGTCAGTGTTGCAAGTCTTTCGACGAACTCAGGGTTCAAGGCGCAATTCCCGCTCGTAAAATCGGCAAACAAACCCAAGACCAACGATTGTAAGTTCGGGCGGTTGGCCAACTCGGGTAATCCCGCACTCGACACGTCCAGTTGGGTGAGTTCGAGCCTTTCCAGCTTTTCCAACGTTTCAAGATTCCGCACGAAGTCGTAGTTCATGTTCGTTAATGGGATGCGCAAGGTGCGGATCTGCGGGACATGGCGGAGGTATTCTGCCATCGCGTCCCGGGTTTCGTAGCTCTCGAAATGCAGTACTTCGAGAGTTTTCACGGGCGTGAGATGTTGTAGACCGGGACCACCCGGCCCTGTGTAGTTGAAGGAAAGTTCCCGCAATTTCTTGAACGAAGAGAAGTATTGTAAGTCTTCGTCCCGGATACCAGCGTAATGGAACGAGAGCTTCCGAAGTTGCTTGAGGCTCCCCAACCAGCGTAAGATGACCTCCCGGATGTCCGGCGTGTTTTGGCCATCCAACTCAAATTCCTGCAGCCGCTTCATCGAAGTCAACACCTCGATTTGCTGCTGAGAACAGCGACTCCCTGCGAGTTGGAGTTTCTGAAAGGCCCCGATGTTCGCCAGAGTTCGGAGATCCTCCGGTGGTCTGCTGGTGTGGAACTTTACTCCCAAAATGGGTTCATCGCGTTTGCTCCGATCCCGCTCATATCGAAACCCTGCCCGATCAAGTTCGAGGGACAAGTATCCGTCCTTGTAGGCCAAGTGAGAGACCCAATTGGGGATCACACCTGCGGATGATCGGAGTTGTTCCAAGATTTGGATGTCCTGGCATCCGGCATCTTCCAGTGCGTCGGCCAAAATTGGCATCTTGTCGACTCGAAAATCGTGAATGACGGTCTTGGCCACAGACACGACGATGTCAGTCCACCAAGCAGGATCTAATGTGGGCGTAGTCATGGTGATGTATCTCGGAACAGCCAAAAGGTTCTTTGGGTTCAGTATAGACAATCTCCGAAGTCGAGTGCGAACCTTGGAGATCGTATCGCTGTCTACTTTGGCGACCGGATCAATTTTCCATCCCAACAGTCATTCCAAACGAAAGCACAGGCCGAGTTATGCTCTGATTTCCAGACCTCTCACGAGTGAGTGAAACTGTCGAATCGCTGTAAGTGTCATACGCTTCTTCCGAGGCGTCGAATTCCGACGTCCATTCACAGCTCCACGCTCGCGTGATCGTTCTGGAAATCGTGAGAAGGGTTGGTTTCAAAGTGGTAGGCACACTCCGTGTTCCGTAACCAAAGTAGTAGGCACACTCGAATACGAAAGAAATGAAACAAAGGTGGGCCATCGCTTCGTGTTGTTTTTCTCGCTCCGGAGTCGCACTGCTGCTTCGCAGCATGCAACTCCTTCGCTTCGCTTAGGCTCGCTTGCCCCACCCTACAAATATCTCCCAGAAAACCGGACAGTTGTTTCTTTCGTATTCCCGTGTGCCGTGCCCAAACAAAGACAACGGCACACGGAGTGTGCCTACTACTTTACGCTCGCATCTCTTTCCAGACCGCGATCACTGCTTGCGTGGACGAACCCTTTTTCAGGAGAATCCACAGATGGCAAAACGTCGACCACCTCAACAAAAACGTATTCCTTTTCGATATCCTTCGATCGGTGGGCCGCAAGGACAATACATAGGCGAACCGTGTCTTTTGTTCGAAAAGCACGATGGTTCAAACTTGTATTTTCTCTGGGATCAAGCGGAAGGATGGAAAGAATATGGGACTCGGCGGTATCCGTTGACCCCCGATCACAAGATGTTCGGTCCGGCGTGGACCCGGTTTCAAGAAAAGTATGCCGACGACATCCTCGCGGCAACTCGTCAACACAGGGAGTACCGCAACGCCAAACAGCTTATCGCTTTTTGTGAATACTTCGGGCCGAACACCTTCGCGGGGCTTCACGCTCAGGGCGACACGCTCGACGTGAAACTCTTCGATATCTATCTTCCGGAGACCGGGTTCGTCTCACCGGTCGATTTCCGCGACAATTTCGGACACCTCGATATCCCGAAGGTTCTTTACGAAGGACCGTTGACGTGGGAATTCGTGTTGGACGTCTACAACGGAAAATATCCCGTCGGCGAAGGTGTGGTGGCAAAGGGCCACTCTCTAAAACGCAAGCGGAAAGGTTCCGACGAGTACGAGGTCTGGATGGCGAAGTTCAAGACCAAGGCGTATCTCGAAGAACTCCAACGGCGAGCCGGAGAGAATCCCGATCTTCAGCGGGAGTACGAGGTGATGCAAGAAATGCACGACCAAATGTTGGCCGCGAAGGAATAAAAAAAGCACAAAGCGATCAGATGATCTGCTTTGTGCTCGATAAAGTTTCTATCGTTTGCGAAGCGGTGTCTCGCAAACGTACCGCATCACTCTTTTTCTTCGGAAGATTCTCCCTCAGGAGATGCTTCCTCAGGAGATGCTTCCTCAGGAGATGCTTCCTCAGGAGATGCTTCCTCAGGGGATGCTTCTTCGGAAGATGCTTCTTCAGCGGCTTCCGGCTCTGACTCTGCTACCGCAGTTTCGGGAGCCGCTTCTTTTTTCGCAGGCATCGAGATCAAATCCCCAGAGCCAGACCCGGTTCCACCTCGGAGTTGCCGGGGCGTAGCGGCAGCAGCGGCAGGCGTTGCCTCGGCGGATTCGCCAGCCTCAACACTAACTTCTTCGCCTTCGCCCTCTTCCTCGCCTTCGAGTCGGCGACGCGAGAGGCCGATCTTTCGATCTTCGGGATCGACTCGCAGGACGCGGACTTCCAAGTCCTCGCCAACCTTGACGATCTCCTCGGGGGTCTCAACTTTGTGGTCGGCCAGTTCGGAGATGTGCAAGAGACCTTCGAGGCCGGGTTCCAGTTCGACAAAGACACCGAAGTTGGTGAGTTTTGTAACTTTCCCCACGACCTTGTCGCACGGATGGTAACGGCCCGGGATGTCGCCTTCCCATGGGTCCGAATGCATCTGCTTCAGGCCCAGCGCGACACGCTTTCGCTCTTGATCGACGTTCAAGATCACGCACTCGACTTCTTGCCCTTTGGCGAGCATCTCGCTTGGGTGGCTGATCTTGCGAACCCAGCTCATGTCGCTGACGTGTAACAAGCCGTCGATTCCTTCCTCGATCTCGATGAAGGCACCGTAGTTCGTCAAGTTTCGCACGACGCCCTTGATCTGCGTTCCTTGCGGATACTTCTCCGAAACCTGGTCCCACGGGTTCGGATGAACCTGCTCCATGCCGAGGGAGATTTCTTGCTTGTCCTTATTGACGTTGAGAACGACGACGTCGATGACGTCCCCGATCGACACCAACTCGCTCGGGTGGTTGATCCGTTTGGTCCAGGACATCTCGCTGATGTGGACCAAACCTTCGATTCCCGCTTCGAGTTTGACGAACGCCCCGTATGGCATGACATTGACGACTTCGCCCTTGTGTCGGCTGCCCTGTGGGTACTTCTCCTCGACGTTCTCCCACGGACTGGCCGTCTTGTGCTTGAGCGAGAGGGCGATCTTTTCTTTTTCTTTATCGACCGAGAGGATGTAGACTTCGAGTTCCTGGTCGATGTGTACCACGTCGTGTGGGTTGTGGACGCGATACCAGGCCATGTCAGTGATGTGGAGCAACCCGTCGATTCCGCCGAGGTCCACGAACGCGCCGAACTCGGCGATGTTCTTAACGATCCCCTTGCGGATTTGTTCGGGCTCGATCTCGGCCAACAGCTTTTGTTTCATCTCGTCGCGACGCAACTCGATGAGCTTTCGACGACTCACGACGATGTTTCGCCGCGACTCGTCGATCTTGAGGATCATGCACTCGATTGTTTCGTTGATATAGTTCCCGATGTCGGGTGGACGGCGAATGTCGACCTGACTCGCCGGCAAGAATACGTTCACGCCGATATTGACCAACAAACCACCCTTGATCTTCCGCGTCACAGTTCCCTGGACGACATCACCCTCCTGGTGCTTGGAGATGATCTCTTCCCATTCTTTCTGACGCTTCGCCTTCCGATAGCTCAGCACAATCGTGCCGTTTTCGTCTTCCACGGCGTCGAGCATAACGTCGACGGCGTCCCCTGCTTCGGGAGGCTTGATTGTCTCTTCGTTTTCGTCGTACCATTCCTGGATCGGAATGACGCCTTCGCTTTTGTAACCGATGTCTACCCAAACACTGTCGCCCGTGACGTGCAGTACTTTGCCTTCGACGATCTGGTTGAGGTCGAAGTTGCCCTGATCGATGTCCAGCCAATCCGGATCAAAATCTCCAACTTCCGTGTTGAAGGCCTCTGCAAACTCTTGTTCCCACTCCTCTTCTGGAAGATCATACTGGCGCAGAAGATTACGATTCACCATAAGCGAGACAGTTCCTTTCAAGTAGGAAGGAGGATGGAAGAAAAAAATGGAAGGATCAAGGCGTATTGCCTTTAGCCTTCTGTCTTCTGCCTACCACCTTCTGCTTTCTCCCCCCACTGTTCGCACGGCTTACCCACGGGATTCGCGAGTTTTTGGCTCTTGAATGCTGACCAACTCAAGGACCAAAAACAAAGCCAAACTCGATTGGAAACCACCTGACGGGCGAATAGAGAGGTTATCGATGGTTAGAGTTTTTTTCCCCGAGACTGGGCGAACCACAACGGCCCACCTTCCGAACAGACGAGGAATGAAACATTGTACGAAAGAGACGACACCGACACCAGAGCCATCCCAAAAAATGTGAGAATCTGTTTGCCCCCTGGAACTGCCGGATAAGTGAGTGGTCTGTTTTGGGATAGTTGCCTTTCGCAACCATGCTCCCCGAGATCTCCGCCGTTCAATTCCTGGCGATCATTCGTCAATTCTGTTAGGTTAGGAAAAGGAGGTACACCTCCGTCCTCCCAACGCGAAGTGACAACCAAACACCACACTTCACCGCATCCAGCGTTCCACCCCCAAGAGGAGATCCATGCCTGAAAAACTCATCTCGCCGAAAATCTTTCTCAGTGGGTCCCGGGCCATCGTGACCCTGCTTCTCTCTGTGAATTTGACACTCGCCCAATCCAACAGCAAATACACCGTCCCGAACCCGACAGAACAGAAACCAACACGAAACCAAATCAAAAACCGTTTTCGTTCGTATTATCAACAGCCGAGAACGACTTCCGCCACTTGGGAACGTCTCGCCACGAGCCTTTTGACGGAAGCCGACAAACAATCTTTCAATCGCATAACGACTTTCGTACGGCTGGACGAAGCGCGGCTATTGGGCATCAAAGCTGGTGACGTCGGCATTGCGCTGGCCGCCATCGACTCGATCGACGCTCGGTACAAGATCAATAAGCATGCTTACCGCTCGAAGACGTATGCCGCTCTCGTCGACCGCAAATTAGAACCGAGCGCTCTGCGAACGTTGTCGGACATCATACTCCAGGACATTCGCGACGCGCGGAGCGAAGACGATTATGAGCAGGCCATCGCACTGGCCAAAATCGCGGTCAAGGCAGCGGCGAACACCAAGGCTCTCCCACTCGTCCTGAAGGCCCGCCGGGTCAAGGAAGATGTGGTCGCCGCCAAGCAGGAATTCGCGGCAGTCGCTCCGTTCGTCGAAGTGCTAAAAAAAGATCCCACCAACGCCAAGGCCAACCGGGAGGTGGGCAACTACGTGTGCCTTCGGAAAGGTCGTTGGAAACACGGTCTGTTCTTGCTGGCCCAAGGCGACGACGAACAACTCCGGTCGCTCGCCCAAAGAGATCTCGCGGAACCGCAAAGCCACAAGGACCAGCTCCAGTTGGGTCATTCGTGGTGGAAGCTGGCGGACAAGAAAGATGGACTCGTGAAAACGCGACTCCGCCAGAGGGCTGCTTATTGGTATCAAGAAGCCTTGGACCAGGCCGACGAAAAATTGCGGAAAGCACTCGAAACCCGCATCGCCATGGTTCCTCCCATTCCCGGAGCCATACCCGCCTGGGACTACTTCGGCAAGCCAGGATTGATCTGCCAGGGAAGCAATCCCCGAAACATTTACAGCGTCGCCTTCGCCCCGGACGGAAAAAGTGTGACGACCGGTTGCTCGGGCGACGACGTGATTTTTTGGAATGCCAAGACGGCAAAACAACAAAAGAAATTCAGCGGCCACACGAGCACGATCTGGGGCCAGGTGTTTTCTCGGGATGGTCGTTATGTCTACTCGGCAAGTTCGGACGGCAGCGTTCGAAAGTGGGACGTTCGAAAGGGCAGAGAGGTTCTGCGCATGCCCAAGGGGCGATTCGGAAACTTCTACGGAATCGACCTCAGCCCCGATGGTCGTCGCGTGTTGGCCGGGTGCTCCAACGGAATGCTCATGATGTTCGATACCCAGACCGGTAAGAAACTCAAAACCCTGAACGGTCACCGCGGGACCATTTACGGAGTGAAGTTCTTCGACAACGGCCGCAAAGCCGTTTCCGGATCGTCGGGAAATCAGATCATCATCTGGGACCTGACTACGGGAAGGCCCATCAAGACCATTTCGACGAGGAGTACCGTCCGAAGCGTTGCGGTAACTCCCGACGGTCGACACGTCCTTGCTTCGGAATATTCTTCGATTCTGCGTATGTGGGACATCCGTACCGGAAAAGTCGTCCGCCAGTTCACCGGCCACAGCGGCAGCGTTTATACCGTCGCGATTGCCCCCGACGGAAAGCGGCTTGCGACGGCCGTTTCGGGTGGTGGGAGGATTTATTATTGGGATCTACGGACCGGCAAACAACTTCGGATTTTCCGCGGACACACGGGCACGATCTACGACATCGCGTTTTCGCCAGGAGGTGGACGACTGGTCTCGGGATCGAGTGATAACAAGGTGTGTGTTTGGGGCTTGCCCCGACATCCGTAACGAAGTGCCCTTTTGGCTGTTGGTTTTTGAAACAATCCTGACGCGTGAGCGAAGGATTGATTTTTATCGGCGTTTTTGACAAGCCTGAAGCTCAAGCGAAGGACAAATAAAGATCCTTCGCTCGAGCGTCAGCTTGTTTCAAAAACCATCCTTCGTTTCGCAACTCCGCACTGACCAAAACGCTACTCCACCAACCCGCGATCGATCAACACTTCTGCGATCTGGATGGCATTCGTCGCGGCTCCTTTGCGAAGGTTATCCGAGACGACCCAGATGTTGAGTCCGTGCGGAACCGTGGGGTCTTTGCGAATTCTGCCCACGAACACCTCGTCCCGATCTTCGCAATCCAGAGCCAGCGGAACTTTGCCATTCGCGACGTCATCGACGAGCACAACGCCCGGAGCTTTCGCGAGGGCTTCGCACGCCTGCTCGACTGAAATCGGATTCTCGAATTCGATGTTGATGGCTTCAGAATGTCCCGTCCGAACGGGAATGCGGACAGTCGTTGGGGAAACTTGAATCGACGGATCGCCCATGATCTTTTGGGTCTCGCGAACCATCTTCCATTCTTCTTCGAGATACCCTTCTTCCCCGAGTTTCCAGTCATGAGGCAATGCGTTGCCTGCGAGCTGTGCGGCGTGTTGAGTCACCGGAGGGATTGGCTCGCCTCGTCCCACCGCCGCAAACTGGTTGTCGAGTTCTTCCATCGCCTTGGCACCCTTGCCCGATGATGCTTGATACGTTGCGACGACGACTCTTTTGATCTTGGCGATGTCGTGCAACGGTTTGAGAGCCACGACCATTTGTATGGTCGAACAGTTTGGATTCGCCACAATTCCTTTCGGAATGTTCGCAAGGGCATCGGCGTTGACTTCGGGCACGACGAGAGGCACTTCGGGATCCATCCGCCACGCGCTGGAGTTGTCGACCACGATGGCTCCGGCCTTCGCGGCGATCGGACTGAACTCCCGACTCACGCCCGACGGAGTGCTCGAAAGAACGATCTGCACGCCTTCGTACGCTTCCGGACGGATGGCCTCGATCGTGTGCGGTTTACCCTTGAAGACGATCTGTTTACCCGCGCTGCGTTCGGAAGCCAGAAACTTTATTTCAGAATACGGAAAATCACGCTCGGCCAACACACGTCGCATGACTTCACCCACTGCACCGGTCGCTCCAACGACGGCAACGCTTGGCACCACTGTACGAACCCTCCAGAATGAGATTGTGTGAATCGTGAGAGCGGTTTCCAATTGGGTTTGGGACGGTGTTTTTCAAAGTCCCTCGCCCCGCTTGCGGGACCCGGGACAGATCTGAGCGAAGCGAGGAACGCTGCAGGTGAGGGGTCTTCGTGGTACTCGCCAAACTCGGAAAATATTGCGTAAACCGTTTTCATTTGGACCCCTCATCCGAAATCCTTCTCCCCAATAGGGCGAAGGACTTTGAAAACGCTGCACCCATACAATGGTGAACCACTCGATACACTACTGAATGTAACAGCCTACTCCCAACGAACAAGGGAACTTCGATGGCAAATGATTGGGCGTACATGCAACGAGCGTTAGAACTCGCCGAACTCGGACGAGGCCGCGCCGAACCGAATCCTTTGGTTGGAGCCGTTGTGGTCAACAACGATCGGATCGTTGGGGAAGGCTATCACGAAAAATACGGCGAGGCCCACGCCGAAGTGAATGCCATTACCATGGCTGGTGAAGCGTCTCGCCGCGGAACCTTGTACGTGACCCTCGAACCGTGTTGCCACCACGGCAAGACTCCACCATGTACCGAAGCCGTCATCAGAGCAGGCATT
>CAYYUU010000042.1:0-5888 GCA_964474955.1 uncultured Alcaligenaceae bacterium
ATTTCATCAACCCACTCTTGAACGTCGTGTTCGGCCTTTTGTTTTTTGGAGAGAGTCTGCGAAAACTCCAGTGGGTGGCGGTCGGGGTCGCCGCTGCTGGGGTCGCATACCTGACGTATAACTCGCAACAAGGTTTCCCCTGGATTGCCGTAACGCTCGCCACGAGCTTCGGACTATACGGAACGATCCGCAAGACAATCCGGGTCGATGGGCTTGCGAGTTTGTCGTTCGAGATATCCATGGTGGCACCATTCGCCATCACCTACATCATTTTGGTCACCGCGGTCGGCACGGCCCACTTGATTGGCCAATCAGGAACATACAGCTTCGGCGACGGAAACTGGTGGGTGGATTTCCTGCTCGTCATGAGTGCGCCGGTCACTGCCGTTCCCCTGCTGTGCTTTGGACAAGCGGCTCGGCGGCTTCCGCTCACGCTTCTCGGGTTCATCCAATACGTCGCGCCGACGTTGCAATTCCTCACGGCCATTTGGATTTTGGGGGAAGACCTGAGTTGGGAAATGTTGATTTGTTCGCTATGCATCTGGGGAGCGTTGGTCATTTACTCGACGGATTCGATCATGGCCGCAAGGAGAGATCACGCTGAGGTTGGCAAAACGGCGTTGACGTCAAAAGCTCCTGAGACGAAGCTATCCCAGGAGAGATCGGTCGACACAGCCCTCACCCAGCGCTCCACTTCGGTCACGGCGTCGGAGTAGGGTGCGGCCAGCGTGAACGCGGGAACGCGATATTTGTATCCGTCCGGCTTTCTGTCTTCGTCGTACGTTCACGCGGCTTACGTGCACCACAAAAAACTTAGCCAAAACAAAAGGGCACCTGAACCACATTGGACCTACGGAACCGACATTCCTTTCTTTTTCGTTCCCAGAGTCGAGCTACGATCCAAATAAACGACCGAAAAACTTTTCATGGAGCGAAAGACGACACTCCCAAAACGTACACCACAAACACAACTCCTCGGAATCCAACCCACCAGAGCGAAAAGCAACTATCTTCGCATGGCCAGAAGACCCAAGTTCTCGTTTTTCGCGGCGCTTCGAGGCTGTCTCGTTGTTCCCTCTACTGGAAAAATGATTTGTCGCGCTCTTCGTAGTCAGAATACCCCAACAGATTATACAAGTCACTTCGCGTCAACATATTGGGAATCCGTTCGCGTTGGTGCCCGAGTTCCCGGACGTCCCGCAACGTGTCTTCGGCGGCTTTCATGGCTGCCCGAAAGGCTGTTAACGGATACAAGACGATGCGATAGCCGAGTTCAGCAAACGTGTCGGCATCGAGGTTCGGGCTCTTTCCGAATTCGGTGTTATTCGCGAGCAAGACGGGTTTCCCATCGCGCCAGGGGAAGGATTGACTTTCCTGGGCGAACTTGGCGAACTCTCCTTCGGAATGCATGGCTTCGGGAAAGATGGCGTCGGCTCCGGCCTCGACGTAGAGCCTGGCCCTGGCGACGGCGTCTTCGAAGTTGCTGACGCCGCGGGCGTCGGTCCGTGCGATGATGACGAAACTCGGGTCGCGCCGGGCTGCGACGGCTGCGTGAATCTTCGCCGCCATCTCTTTGGGCGAGACGATCGTTTTGCCCGAGAGATGACCACACCGCTTTGGCAAAACCTGATCTTCCAGATGAATTCCGGCCACACCCGCCCGCTCAAACAGTTGAACGGTCCGTTCCACGTTGAGGGCCTCTCCAAATCCCGTGTCCGCGTCACAGACCAGAGGCAACGTCGTTGCTCTTGCAATTTCCGAGGCTGCGTGGACGAACTCCGTCAACGTCAATAGCCCAACGTCGGGAACTCCGCTCCCTGCCGACAGCGCACCGCCGGACAAGTACACCGCCGCGAACCCCAATCGTTCGGCCATCTTCGCGACGAGCGCATTGAATACCCCCGGAAGCGCAATGGTTTGCTCGTCCCATGCGTCGCGAAGACGCTGTCCCGGAGTTGCTGCAGAATCGTGCATGAGTTAAGTTGTCCCGTGAAAGTTAGTGCGTATCGTTTTGGGGTATTGGCTGATTGGCCGATCGGGTTGAAACGAAACCGACGCCGAACATACTCCTTATAATAGGAGTAAGGAAAGGGCGCCTTAACCGGATTTCCGTCGGCCCGCCACAACCTCATATGTAAACAGCCTGTATCTTCCCCGAGGACAAGAACCCCTCATGAGCGAATCCGAACAAAATCGACCCACCAACGCACCTACGCCCGAACACGAAGGCCGCGTAGCGAACCGGAGTCAAGAACACGGCGCCGAAGAAGAATCGCAACAAAACGTCGCCGATGGCACAATATTTGCTGATTTGAGAAAAGATCCTGCGAGCCAACGACCTTCGCGGTCCACGTTGTCTCCGGATCGATCGCGAGACCGTTCCTCTGGTGGAGGCCATGGCAAGAAGCCCAACGGAGGCCCCTCCGTCTTGCTCATGATTGCGTTGGCCTTGTTGGCCGCTTTGGTCGGGATTTTGGTGGCTCGTTGGTGGGTCACTCCGGGCGAGATCTACAATAAAGAATTGATGGCCGAGTTGGAAGAGGCCCCGCTCAAGACGAAATTTGTCACAAAGGTCGAGGACGAGAGCGAATGGCCCCAATGGCGTGGGCCGTATCGCGACGGTATCGCCCGCAGCGCGAAGATCGTCACCGATTGGACCGATTTGCTCGCGAAAAGGAAGCTCTGGGAAGCCGACGTTGGAAAGGGATACTCGGCGATCGTTGTCGCCGACGGACGAGCGTACACAATGTTTCAGGACGGCGATCAAACCGAGGCTGTTGTGTGCTGGGACGCCACGTCCGGAAAAGAACTGTGGCGATTCCGCTACGACGCAAACTACAAGATCGAGTTCGGACCGAGTCCGCGTTCGACGCCTTGCATCGACGGGGATCGAATCTACACCGTCAGTGGAAACGGAATCCTGCACTGTTTGGACACTACCCCAAGTTCGGACAAGGGCGAAAAGATTTGGTCTGTGGATTTGACCGACGTGTTTGGCGGCAAGATTCCTCGATGGGGCGTTGCGTTTTCTCCGCTGATCATCGGTGACTTGGTGTACGTCATTCCCGGAGGCAAAGACGGCAAAACGGTTGCGGCTTTGGACAAAGAGACTGGGGGTACGAAATGGACGAGCTTACGAGGCGACGCGGGATATAGTTCGCCCGTTGCCGCGGTCATTGGCGGCAAAGAGCAAGTTCTTTTCATGACGGGCAAAGGGATCGGTGGGTTATCCCCGGACGAGGGAACACGATATTGGTGGCACAACTGGCGGACGCCGCATCAAGTCAACGCCGCGACGCCGGTCGTGGCGCGTGACCACGTGTTCATCTCTTCGGGGTACAGCATGGGCTGTGCGCTGTTGAAGATCGCACCGGCGGACAATCAAGCCGTCCAGGCCCAACTCGTGTATTCTACGCGCGACATGGGCAACCATTTTCCATCGAGCGTGTTGTACGATGGCCACGTATACGGATTCGACGACCAGTTCTTGACGTGCATGAACCTGCGAACCGCCAAAGTGAAGTGGAAACAACGCATGACCGAGGGCGAGAAACCGAATCCGCTGGGGAAAGGATCGTTGTTGTTGGTCACGGACGCGAAAACTCTCGACAAGAAGTCGCCCGCGTACCTGATCGTCCTGAGCGAAACGGGCGAACTTGTGTTGGCCAAGGCCCAACCGGAGAAGTTCGAACAACTCGCCGCCATCCAAGTCTTTGACAAAACCAAAAGGCCTTCGGAGTGCTGGACCGTTCCGACCTTCGCCAGAGGCCGTTTGTACTTGCGAAATCAACATCGGTTGGTGTGTCTTGATTTGCGTCCGTAGAAGTGCGTCAGACAGAACAATCCAACCTCAGATATGAAGTTTTTGCCCACAAGTGTTTTTGCCTAATCTGAATTATCAATATCGTAGTCGCTGTGTCGAGTCCGGACATCAGAACAACATATGTGCCCAAGAGTTGTCCTAGGCAAGGGTAATTGCCTACGCGGAAAGCGAAAATGCACAGATTTATTCAGATTTTCTGATGGGAGGGGGTGATCAATCCGGTTCTTGAGGTCGGGAGGCATCATGACGGACTTTCTTCGAAATCTGTTCAATTCGTCAGATTTCATGGCGCGGCAACACTGCGGCATTTGGACCGAGGAACTCGTTTGGCTCCACGTCGGTTCGGATGTCGTGACGTGGTTCTGTTAGACCGCGAGCCCATTTCTGCTTGTCTGCTTCGCCAAAAAGAAAAAAGATGCCCCCTTCGCCAACCTGTTTTGGTGGTTTGCAGCGTTCATCGTTTTTTGTGGGATAACTCACTTCATGGAAGCGTACATGTTTTGGAACCCGGTGTATCGGTTGTCGGGGGTCATTAAACTATGTACGGCGGTCGTTTCGACGATTACCTTGGGATTATTGGTGAGCGTGATACCCCAGGCCTTGGCCATGAAAACGCCGCAAAAGTTCGAGCACGAGATTGCCGAGCGGAAAAAGGCCGAGACCCAGCTGCGAGAACTCAACGAAACACTCGAACTGAGGGTCGCGGAACGGACTCAAGAGTTGGCCAAGACCACCCGGGATCTCCAAGAGTTGAATGACGCTTTGTTAGCCAGCAACCAGGCCCTCGACGAATTCGCAGGTATCGTGTCTCACGACTTGAAAGAGCCACTGCGAGGTATTTCGAACTACACGGGCTTTGTTTTGGAAGACTGCCAGGAACGGCTCAATCCGGAAGACATGGAAAAGCTCTCGACGATTGGCTCCCTAGCCAAGCGGATGGAAGCGCAAATAAGTTCCTTGCACGAATATTCTCGTGTGGGCAGTATTGGCCTGGCTCGCAAACCCACCGACATCCGTGCTGTCGTGGATCAGGTGTTGGAAGGCTCTACGATGTGGATTCAGGAAGAACAACTCCGGGTCACTGTCGCAGACGATCTGCCCGTCGTGACGTGCGACGGCGTCCGCGTCCGCGAAGTTTTTCACAATTTGGTCTCCAATGCGATAAAATATAACGACAAGCCGACCAAGGAGTTAGAGATCGGTTGGGATTCCTCCGACGGGAACAAGCCAATTTTCTGGGTTCGAGACAATGGCATCGGAATTCCAGAGCGGTATCAACGCAGGATCTTCCGGATCTTCGAACGTTTACACGGTCGGGATCAGTTCGGCGGCGGAACAGGAGCTGGACTGGCCATCGTCCAGAAAATCGTCCAACGACACGGCGGGGACATTTGGGTGGACTCCGCCGAAGGAGAAGGAGCAACGTTCTATTTCACCCTCAAACCCGTCCGGCGTTCCGAATGATTTCGGAACCTCTGCACGAAGGCCCGCCCTTTCCGAGCAAGGTTTGTAGCGGGCCGGAGTCAAGAAGGGGAAACTAGGAACACTTGGGATTCATGCATGACGTTTCAAGGTAGGTTTCTGGGAAGGAACCCCATCTTTAGGCGCGGGGAAACTGTTATGACTCCAAAAGGCGTATTGCCTTTGTCGCATAATCATTGGACACCACAGACTCCAGTTCACATCCTCGTCATCGACGACAGTCCGGAGGACCGTGTTTGGTACAAGCGATTGCTTCGGTCTGGCCCCGAACCAGAGTACGTGTTCCATGAGGCTACGTTGGCCGACGAAGGGTTGGCGTTGCTCGAAACCGAACCGATCGATTGCGTGTTGTTGGACTACCAGCTGCCCGGACAGGACGGGCTCGATGTGCTCCAGCAATTCGAAGCGAAAGTTCCGGACCGGTCTTTTGCGGTCGTGATGCTGACGGGCCAAGGAGATGAAACGGTGGCGGTCACGGCTATGAAATCCGGCGCCGCGGATTACCTCTCCAAGTCTCGCCTCTCTCCCGAAGCCCTCCACCGGGCCGTCCTCCACGCGATCGAGAAGGTGCAACTGCAAAGGC
>CAYYUU010000042.1:5898-15684 GCA_964474955.1 uncultured Alcaligenaceae bacterium
CTGGCCGAGAAGCAAGCGGAACTCGAACGGTTGGTGATGACCGACCCGCTGACCGGACTTTCGAACCGCCGGTGTTTTATGGAACGACTTGGGCAAGAGACGAGCCGGAGCCAACGCTACCACTCTCCCCTGTCGCTATTGGTGCTCGATCTGGATCGTTTCAAGTGGATCAACGACACATTGGGGCATTTGACCGGTGATTCGGTGCTCAAGGAAGTGGGCGAGTTGCTCTTGTCCTGCCAGCGAGAGTCGGACATTACGGCTCGGTATGGAGGCGAAGAATTCTGCTTGCTTGCGCCCAACACGTCTCTGGAAGGCGCCATCGTCTTGGGCGAACGAGTCCGTCGGACGATCGACCAACACACATTCACGACGCGAGAGGGCAAACCATTTCGGGTCACCTGTAGCATCGGCGTGGCCGAAGTTTCGTGTTGCGCGTACGACGCGACGGAATTGATTGCCCAAGCCGACGATGCGATGTATCAGGCCAAGCAATCCGGACGCAACCGGGTCTGTGTGGCCAATCAAAATTTGATCGCCGTTTGTTGAATGCCCCGACTTCAGGATCGAAATTAATGGGCGTGATGCTTCCCGTCTATGTCACAATTCCCAACTCTTCAAAACGCAATTCCAAGGCCGAGTGATCCGTGTAGTGTACGCCGTGGAGTCCGCAAGCCATGGCCCCTTCCACGTTGGCATGAAGGTCATCGACGAACACGCATTCTTCCGGCAGACCACCAGACAACTCGACGGCGTGCTCGTAAAACTTCGCATCGGGCTTCATCGCTCCGACTTCGTGCGACAACGTCAACCCTTCGAAATGGGCAAACGTGTCGGCGAACTGTTCGCGGAATTGCTGGGCGTGGAGATCGTTCGTGTTGCTCCCGAGTTGGATTCGGTATCGGCGTTTGAGTCGCGGAATCAACTCGCACACGGCTTCGTTGGGCCGAAAGATGTCCATCCAAGCTGATCGTGTCAAGGCGGCGTCACATCGCAGCTGTAGCAGCTTTTGCACTTCGACGAGGAATTCGTCGGAACTCATGCGGCCCGTTTCGTAGGGCTTGGCGAGTCCGCTGCCGGACATCATTTCGGTGATCTGCTCGACCGAGAAGTTTGTGTGCTGTCGAATTTTTTCGAACGCGATTCGAAAGTCGAAGAAACCAACGACGTTGCCGAAATCGAAGATGATCGTTTTGATGTTGGGGGTGGGCATCTGGGTATTTCCTTTCCGACGTTCCGTTGCCATCCCGGATTCGTTCTGGTCCAATGAAGAAAGTAGGCGTTCTCACCGTCCGAGGAAAGTGGAAATCGATGACTACTCCCATCCGAATCGTGTTGGCCAAGGTCGGGCTCGATGGCCATGACCGAGGCATCAAGGTCGTGGCCCGGGCCCTGAGGGATGCCGGGATGCACGTAATCTATGCGGGTTTGTGGCAGACGCCCGAAGCCGTGATCCGGACAGTCGCCGACGAAGACGCCAACTGGCTCGGCCTGAGTCTGTTGAGCGGCGCGCACATGACTCTCGTGCCGCGAGTGCTGGAGCTGACGCGCGAGGAGGGCCTCGACGACGTCGGGTTGCTCGTCGGTGGCATCATCCCCGAAGCTGACATCCCCAAACTCAAGGAAATGGGCGTGGCCGAAGTCTTCGTCCCCGGCACGTCGATGAAGGACATCGTTGAGTACCTCAAGGAGAACACCGAGGCGAGCCATGCCTGACGTGGACAGCTTGCTCGAGAAGTTCCGACAAGGAGACCGGCGAGCCCTCTCGCGTTTGCTCAGTGTCGTGAGTCGTGGCGAACAAGTTTCGGCAATCCGGGCGGCCATCCCCGAGCCGAGCAAATCCCCTCGCGTCGTGGCCATTACTGGAAGTGCCGGAGTTGGCAAAAGCACTCTCGTCGGAAGACTCATCGAACAGATTCGCAAAGACGAGCAAACCGTCGCCGTTCTGGCTTGTGACCCGCAAAGCCCATTGACCGGCGGGGCGTTGCTCGGCGACCGCTTCCGAATGCCCGGACACGGCGACGACGCTGGGATTTACATTCGGAGCCTCGCGGCCCTTTCGGGACAGGGAGCCGTGGCCGAACACCTCCCGGAGATGGAACGGTTGCTTGGGGCGTTCGGCTTCGACGTCATCTTGATCGAAACCGTTGGGGCGGGCCAGGGTGACGTGACGGTCGCGAATCTCGCCGACGTCGTGGTCTTGCTCTTGCAACCGGAGACCGGCGACGACCTCCAATGGGAGAAGGCCGGAGTCTTGGAAGTCGCCGACCTCATCGGCATTCAAAAGGCCGATCTTCCGGGCGCGGAGAACGTCGCCGCCCAGGTCAAGGCGGCCCTCGAATTGACCGATGTTCCGGCGATTCCCGTGCATCTGGTGAGCGCCAAAACGAGCAAGGGAATTCCAGAATTCTGGCAAGCGATTGCCAACACCGAGCCTCGAACTCGTAAACACGATTTGGATGATCTCCTTCGGTCGGCCCAGACGGTTCTCGCCGAAAAGTTTCATAGCGTTGGCGACTCCGAGACGGCGCTCCGAGAAATCCTACAGCGATGGCAAGAGAATGAAATCTCGGAGGAGCAGGCGGGCGAAGCGGTATTTCGGCTTCTGTTCGATGGTCTTGCTACTTGAGTTGTTTTTCTCACCCTCCGTTGACGTTTGGCCAATGTGCGTCTACAACAAAAGTTTCTCTTGCTTGTCCTTCGCCAATGGATCAATCGCCGGTGAGTCCCAAAGAACAAAGGCTCACCGCAGTGGATAGAAACTCAGAGCCCCAGACGTCCGCAGGAAAGCGTTAGGCCGACCGCCGACGAGGAGTACATGAACCATGCCTGTTCCAGCCATTATTCCGGACATTAAGCCGAAGAAATCGAAGCCCCGCAAGGCCGCAGAAAAACGACAACAAAACGACAAGCGGGCGCAGTTTCACGAAGTCGAGAATGTTTGGTACATCGCCGAATTTGCGCAACTGCTTGGGAAGCACAAGATCGACAAGAAGGCGTTGCTTCCGGCCCTGAAGAAAAAAGGCGTGACGGCAGCCATCTTGACGAAGGCTCGCCAGAACGAACCGATTCGTCAGGATCAAGCCGACGCTATCCTCAAAGCGCTCAACGGACTCATCAAAGAAAACGACGAGAACGCCGAAACGATCAATCCAAAGAAGGCTCTTGTGCCGGGCCATTACAAGGTCGTCGATTTTGACGCCCTTCTCGGGAGCACCAACAACATGAGCCTCGCCGAGTTGAGCGAGACTTGTGGGTTGGCCGAAACCGTTCTCCAGGGAGTTCTCCAAGGAAGACGAGTTCCGCAGTCAATCGCCTTGACGATCGTACAGGGAATCAACTTGGCTCGAAAGAAAGCTGGTCTCGATCTGTTCGATCCGACGAAGGTGATCGTAAAAGACGACACGCCCAAAATCCTTGCCGTCAAGAAGGTCCCAGCCGGTCCCGAAGAATTTGCCGAATGGCCGCCACAACTGACCGCCGAAGAACTCCAGGCAAAGCCCATTGTCGGGAATAAGTGGTATCCCAAAGCGCCGAACGACTTTGCGTCCGCGTAACTTCTTGACGTCCCGCGTGGTCGGGCCTCCGAAATGCTCCTGGTGTCTCAGCCACGCAGACCCTCTCCGATCCATTTCCAGACTGTTTCGCAACTCCTTGAAGTTCTACCCGGTCAAACACATTGAGCAAAAGCACGCTCGCTCGAGGCCTGCGAAATAACGATTCGCGGTCCTGGACGACTTCCCGTTACATTTCTTTTCCTCGCTTGGACCGAATCAAAACAATCGCGACGGCTCTGCCTTGGCCTCCTCCGTCCCGAAAACACCTTCTCATTTTCGACATACGTTGCTTATTTTTCCTTCACTTTTCCTATCCCCTGTATTAAAATTTGAAATGCCGGTGAGAAGTCATTTTCCGAACAGCTCAGGATTCCTGAGAAAGCGGAAGTATCGAGTTTCGGATTTGTGTTTTGTTCGTATCTGTTGGCAATGGGCGAGATGCCTGTTCTCCGTATTAGCGACGAACATGAATACCGGAGGAGAAACTTTCCGTTCCTGATCCTCAGCGTTTCAATTGTTCATCATACTGCGAATTGGTCGAGTCTGGCACAAGCCAGACTTGAAGTAAGGTTCGGTGAATTCTTCTCCACAGCGCGATCTCGTCCAAAATCCCGTCTACAAACAAACTGTCATTGTTTCTTTCGTCTTGAAAAGGAGTGTCATTGTGCGCGCTTACCTCTCCCGCCGCGCGAGACCAGGGTTCACGTTGATTGAACTGTTGGTCGTCATTGCGATCATTGCGATCCTCATTGGGTTGTTGTTGCCTGCCGTCCAGAAGGTTCGGGAAGCGGCGAACCGCACCGAATCGATCAACAATCTCAAACAGATTGGCTTAGGATTCCACAGCTATCACGACGCAAACAAGGAACTGCCCCACAATGGGACGTGGGTATATACATGGTGGGCCTTCGGTCCTCCCTGGCAATTGAATCTGCCGCGTCCAGGGATGGCCGAAGGATGTAGTTGGGCATACAAACTGTTGCCCTACATCGAACAAAATAACTTGTACGAGAACTTCAACCTGACCACTCCCATCAAGGTCTATA
The DNA here is from genome assembly GCA_964474955.1 of uncultured Alcaligenaceae bacterium. GTDB lineage: Bacteria > Planctomycetota > Planctomycetia > Gemmatales > Gemmataceae > CAYRFQ01. Next base: position 10,502 of record CAYYUU010000042.1, read on the forward strand.
TGGACCCCATGCGTGGAGGCAGTGGACTCGCCGCGGAACAGTTCGATCCGAGTGACCTCCAGTCGATTCGACGGGCGGGGCCAGTCACTGATTACGCCGCCAACGCGATGGTCATAGGTTCGGGCATGAACACCGTGAACAACGGCGGTAGCTACACGTTCAGTCCAACTTGGACGGGGCCGCCGAAAACTTGGAACGCCTATCACCGTAGACTGACCCAAATCAAAGATGGTACGTCGAACACCATCTTAGTCGGCATGAAGGCGATGGCGATTCAAGTTTATGACGACCGCGGGGCTGGTGACTTTCTGATGTCGAATGGGACATATCGGGCCAAGAACGATGATCCGATAACGGAGGCCGGTCCCAGTACGATGGGTACGTTACGTGCTCATACGCCCGACACGACGTGGTATATGGCCGGTGATAATCCGGGAACTACACCTTATGTGGATTTTATTCCGGGGAACAAGTTTAAAATCCAAACGGGTTGGTCATCCTGGTTCCGGTTCACGTTCCAGGTAGTCCGTGACCTACTCGATTTGGATTCGTTCTATCGCTGGGGTAGTCCGTATACCGGTGGTCGATTGTTTGTGATGGCCGACGGAAGTGTGCGCACAGTCCCATTTAATACACCGCCAGAAACTCTTATTCCGATGCTCACGCCCCACGGGGGCGACATAGCGAACGGCATCTAATTCCAGGTCGTTTGACCTCCGCGAGGCATCTTTGCGGAGGTCTATCTTTTCTACGTCATGCCATTCGTTGATCATCGGGAGAGTTTAGACTGCGAAAGGGAATCTACGTCTTCCTCGGCGTCCTTTGTGCGCTGAGTGCTATCGGTTGTCCGCCTCGAGCCCCCATGCCGGGACCAACAGTCAACAAATTTGAAGGTCAACTCCAACACAAAGGTGAGAACGTATCTTTTCCAGAAGGTGAGAAGGTCATTTTGAGGTTGACCCACCAAAAAAGCGCCCAGTCTTTTGGAGTGCCGATCAAAGCTGATGGGTCTTTTAACGTTGGGAGAATGCCCATCGGAAAGTATTCCGCTGTCCTCGAACGCAAAAAGAAGAAAGATCGCGCCCAACGAAAGTATGGAGTCCCGGATGGATTTGAGATTGCGGAAGGACAGACAGAATACACTGTTGATCTTGGGGATAAGTGGAAAGCCGAGTGAGTTTGTTGGCACCAGGGAAATTAGGTGTTTAGCACGGCAGAACTGTGCGGCATGCGTTCCACGGCGGAGCTGATGGAACGAGGTTCGATTGAAATCAGTTCTCTTGCGAGGGGTCGATTCGAGTGTTCGGATCGGCCTTTTTTTTTATTCCTCTCCAACCAACGATGCTCGGTATTTTCTTGAGTGGAAATCCTATCGGCCTACCTTGCGTGAAGCACGGGGAACGAGTTGAATAACAGCATTCTTGTTTGTCCTATGACCGTCCATCCCGTGCGGCTTTCAGAGAGATTGGGCCAATGCGTGACCAACTCGAACAAAACATCTTGGATCATCCCGACGACGAAGCTCCGCGTTTGATCTACGCCGACTGGCTTGAAGAAAATGGCGAGAGCGATCGGGCGGAGTTCATTCGTGTGCAGATTGCGCTGGAGGACCAAGGATTGTCGGGGGCTGACCGGCGAGTCCTCGTTCAACGGGAAGCTACTCTGCTCAATAAATACCAACGTGAATGGCTTGGCGGGCTCGCGCCGTTTTTGCTTGATCACGAAGACGACATGCGTAGGGAGAAAACCGGCCAGAATTGCGATTTTCGGTTTCGGCGAGGGTTCTTTGAAGAGCTCAATATCAAGATGTTGGGTTTTCACCTCGTGAGTGCGATGATTCAATCTCCCGTGTTACGATGGGTACGACATTTCGCGATCGAGAACCCCACGAACCAAGATGATTACTCCAACAGGCAAGATCTGAAGCCTGCAGAGGCGTCTCAGGAAGAACTCCCGGAGAGTTTTTCGACGGAGAATCTTCTCCTCCTCTGTCTCCATCTGCGGAATGTGCGGTCCTTGCGAATCGGAGAAGATTGGGATGCGGAGAGTGGTTGGACGGATAACTGGTGCTATTGGCGTTCGGTCGTGCCAACAGTGGCCAAGTTCTCGCAACTCGAAGAACTGCATCTTCTGTGTAACACTTATGATCCCGCTAAACTATTTCAGTTATCGCTACCCGAGTTACGTGTTCTGCGGATGTTTCATTTGGGTGGTCATCGGGATCCTCACAACGGCAGTTGCGCGTATCCGCTTCGTCTGTTGGTCAACAATCCAACGATTCAGAATTTGGAGGTTCTCCGCTTTCACCCGCATTATGCGAAAGAGGAAGAATATCCCGAACCGGGTAATTACGACAACTACAGACTCCTGTCATACTTGCCACTGGAGCAAGTTCAACATGTCCTTGATACACCGAATTTACCAAAGCTAAAACATCTCCAACTTCGGCTGTCGGATATGGGCGACGCAGGTTGCAAGGCGATTGTCGAGTCGGGAATTCTCAAACGGTTGAAGATACTGGATCTTCGTCATGGTGCTATCACCGATGAGGGCGCGAAAATACTTGCGGATTGTCCAGACCTCAAGAATCTCGAACGTCTCGACGTCAACCGTAATGGATTGACGCAAACCGGACTCGCCCTTCTGCATTCGACTGGAATCACAGTTCTTGGCGATGACCAACAAACCGCCGAACAACTCGAAGCTCGGGAATACCTCACCGAAGGGGATTTTGAGTAGTGGAGATTACGATGCGCGAACAACTCGAACAAAACATATTGGATAACCCCAACGACGATGCTCCGCGTTTGATCTACGCCGACTGGCTCGAAGAAAATGGAGACACAGATCGGGCCGAATTCATTCGTGTGCAGATTGCGCTGGAAGACGAGGACATCTCCACCGAAGCTCGACAACACCTCGCTGAACGCGAAGCCGAGCAGTTGGAGAAGCATCAACGCGAATGGCTTGGGTCACTCTCACCGTTTTTGCTCGATGGAAAAGATGACGTCCGAATTGACATCGACGAGGAAAATCCCAATAGTGAGTTTCGGTTCCGGCGTGGGTTCCTGGAAGAACTCCACATCGATTCATTGGGTTATCATATGGCACGTGCCATGGTCGACGCCCCGCAACTTCTCCACGTTCGCGATTTCTCGATCAAGTATCGCACGCTCTCGCATGACTATGGCGACTACGCCGAATATCTCCCAGATGAACCACCTCTGGAGCCGGTCCCGGAAGACTTCGAAGTGTTGGAGATTCTCGAAGGTTGTCCGTACTTGGAAAACGTATCGTGTCTCACCCTTGGTGATCCTGACGACGCTGGGCCGCATATCAACTGCTATTCGTATATCTATAACGCGATCGATTTGGTAGCGAAAATGCCACGGCTCAGGGAGTTACATTTACTGTGCAAAAACTATGACGCCGATTATCTCTTTTCATTGGATTTGCCGGAACTACGTGTTCTGCGGATGTATCATCTGGGTGGGCACTTTCTTGATCGAGAGACTCAGACGGGTTATGAATATCCGTTGGATATGCTTGCCGAGAATGAGTCGTTGAAGAACCTCGAAGCCTTGTTGTTTCACCCACATTCGAGCGAAGAATATGAGTCGCTTCCGGGTGGTGGCTATCGGATGTTTTCCTATCTGCCGTTGGAACAAGTGCAGTACGTTCTCGAGTCTCCGAATTTGTTGAGCCTCCGCCATCTGCAACTGCGACTTTCGGACATGGGCGACGAAGGGTGTCAGGCGATTGTTGAGTCGGGGATCCTCGAACGGTTAACAATACTCGATCTTCGTCACGGTGCGCTGACCGACAAAGGAGCCAAGATTCTGGCCGAGTGTCCCGAGTTCCGAAACCTCGAACGATTCGACATCGCTCGCAATGCACTGACTCAAGTTGGGATCGAGATGTTGAAAGCGACTGGTGTTTCTATCTACGCCGGAACACAGCTTACGCCCGAAGAATTGCAAGAAGGTCATTATCTCTACGAAGGGGACAGTGAGTAGGATTTCGATTTCCGAAATATTGTCCTCGAAAGTTGGAGGCTCCGGATATGCCCGACGAGCAATCGTTTCTCGATGCCCTGAAGAAAAAACCCGACGACGAGGCTACTCGTTTGATTTTCGCCGATTGGCTCGAAGAACGTGGCGATCCCCGAGCTGCCTGGTTGCGCGATCCCAAACTCGTTCACTACATGGGCGTCGAGTGCAAGCATCCCGCCCAAGCGTTGGTTGCTGAACTCGCGAAAGCGGATGATCCGACTCTGGCAAGGGAGTTGCTTTGCCATCTCGGTCAAGATGCCGTGGTGGCCTTGCTCCGTGGAACCCTCGAGTTTCATTATGAGTGCGAGCGGATCCACGATTGCCTGGAGCAGATTGCTCGGGAAGATAAACACGTGGCTCCTCATTTGATGGGACTCACCTCGGACAAACAAACCGACCGCTTGAAGGCCGTCAAGGCTCTCGGAAAGGTCGGAGAATCCGCCGCTTGTGCCTACGTTCACTTGATGAAAACAGCTCGAAACGCAGACAATGACGAAAGCACAAAACTCGAAATCCTCAACGCAATTCTTTCGGCCTGGAAACAGATGGGAGAGTACTATCCTCTGCTTCTCGAAGTAGCCTATCACGATTTCGAATACGGCGTTGATTGGTGGGTAGACAACTGCAAACAACTCGATGGAGCAATCTACGACCTCGGACCAGATTCCGGACTGGTGCACCTTATTATCCCGCACGGAGATGAGTATCTCGAGCGTTGGGAGCCCTTGATTTCTTTTGGCCCCCGGATACTCCCCACCTTGTTGGAGCATTGTGATTTCAACGGGTATGAAATTCATTCCCTGACCGATTACCTCCCAAGCGGGGGTTCCTATCTCCTTTCCGCATGGGCTCCCGAGGTGATTCCCGAACTCTTCGTCCGACTCAATGACGAAAACACAAAGCCTGACGCGAGCATCGGAATTGTGATGGGGCTATTCGACGCCGTTGTCAAAGGCCGGGCAGGAGATCACGAGGAAGCGATCATTCACCAACTTGGCAAAACCGCGGAACACGATTCGTCGATGGACGTCCGCAACATGGCACTTATCGGGTTACGCATGTGCGGAACAAAGTCCCGACCGGTTCTGTCTACCATAGTCGCTTGTCTGGATGACGAAAACGGTGAGACCC
>CAYYUU010000043.1:0-15631 GCA_964474955.1 uncultured Alcaligenaceae bacterium
AGTTAAGCCTCGAAGAACTCGATACGCTCGAACAGATTTTGCTGCACGTCGAACGCAGCCGCCGTGCGCAAGCGCGAGGCGTCCGAACAATTCTTGTGCAAATGCAAGAAATGATCCAAAATTCCGAAGGAACGTTCCAAAGGAGTCTCGATGTCTCCTGAGGCACCAACGCAGAAAAAGTAAAAGGTCGAACATGTCGGGGGACTGGCGGCCCGAATATTGGGTCCGTTGCGAGAGGAACAAATTGCGTTGTTCCCGAAATTTACTCGAGAGCAGGTGGATCAGCTCTTTGCAACTGCCAAGCAAGAGCAACGAGCCGAGGCTCGGTACAAAATGTTGATTGCCATTTTTACCTTTGTGTTGGGAATATTCGTAATTGCTTCGATTTGCTTGATGTGCTGGTTATTTCTCTATTTCAAACAGCCGCAGTTCATCGAAAAAGTGATCATCGGTTTTCTAAGTGGGATAGCTGGAATCGGTTCAGGTTTTTCGTTGAGCCTTTTCTTTCGCCCTCCAGGTAAAAAGGAGTGCATGATCGGCAGCGCGATCACTTCCCCAACACCATATCCACCACCCAACAACCTCTCACATGAGCTATGTTCTCTCGACAATGCGAGAGGACATATGAGTTATTACATCCAGCTTCTTCCAGTGCGTCGGCCAAGATGGGCATATCGGTGAAGTCTTGAGTGTCGTAGATTCGTTGGGCGATGGCTCGGACGTCGAGACTGAACCAAGTTTCGGAAGGAGTCACGTCAAGGAACGGATTGCCCATGATGTCCCTTGTAAGTTTGACAGAAGCAATATCTTCTTGAGTGGCCCTTCCCTCAGTGAAGTCTCGCAACGCATAACTGACCAACATAGCAATTTCTGGCACTATGTTGGGCAACCCGAAATGATGAGCAACGGAGCGTGGGATTTTACCTGATTCCGTCTCTCTGTAAGCGAGTAGATTATCGAGGGCTTGGAGCAACGATTCTTCCGACGCTTGCCCTTCGGCGACTTGTTCCGCCGTCAAAACGACTTGGCGTTCTGGCTTGGCGAATTGTTCCCATATCCGTCGAGCGATCGCCGCGGCAAGCAACAGAAATGTTCGGCGTGAACCGCGACCACGATAGGTCTCTTCTTGACTCTCATCTTTCAAGTAGAGGCACATCTGATGAACGTCATCGTGACATCGTTCCCAGTCTTCAGCGTTGCGGAAACCGTGTTGGAGGTTAGGAAGACGGCGGGCGAATTCGGCGGGATCGTCGAAGTCCCACTCTTCTCCCTTACGCCCACGCAACTCTTCGGGGATTGGTCGAGCTGGAATCTCCTTGCCTGTGCGGTTCTCGTAAACGGCGGAGGCAACGGCCCAAAGACTCTCGAAATCGTATTCCCTGTCTTCATTTCGGTCGACGTATTGGGCGAGATTGTCTGGGTTCGCCAGGACTGCTTCGCAGACTTCTCGGCCTTGCGAAATGATCCAGGCGCGGAAGTCCATGAACATGTCCGACGAGCAACCACCGTTCAGACAATATCCTGCTCCCCAAATGTCGTAGTGGGTCAATACGGCTAATTTCACGTCGAAGAAGTACTCGAAGTCAATCAGGTCTTCGAGGGGTCGGGCTTCGAGAGCTTCATACAAGAAATCGCAGAACGCATCGTTCCATTCATATTGATCATCGTGTTCGCCTTGGTCGGCGTTGACCTTGGCTTGGTGTAGAAGTTCCCAAAAAGTGTTTTCGTCCATGTTTCGGCCAGTGCATTTGTGATGGGAATCAAGAGTCGGCAGAATCTCACGCGAAGGCGCGAATTCGCTTGAGGCCCTTGTCCGTCCAAATTTGGGAGTTTTGTAGGCATCTAAGGTCGCACCCGTAGGCAATTCACTTCCCAATGGTTTGGCGGGTCGGGGAAGCCGTTCTTTCGGACTGTCCTATGTTTTGACCTGCACAAGACAACAGCCTGCGCATAATCTGCACACGACATTCGTAGAGACGCTTTATCCAACTGTTATTGGGACTGCTATGTTGTAATGATCCTTGGCTCCCGCTTCAGGCTTGGAAAATCCAACACACCGAGACGCAGCCAAGTCATTGTTTGAGCAAGTTCAAACACTTCTCGACAGTGAGTTCTTGCAGCGTCGAGATCACGAGATCGGCCCCGGCACGTTGGAGTTTTTCCGGGTCGTGGTGGCCCACGAAGGTGACGGCGATGGCCTTCATCCCGCCAGCTTTGGCCGCCTCGACTCCGGCCACGGCGTCTTCGACGACGATGCATTTTTCCGGGAAAACGCCGATGCGTTCGGCTGCGAGGAGGAACACCTGGGGGTCGGGCTTCCCCCGGTCGGTGTCCTCGCTGCCCACAAAGTCGTGGAAGAAGGCTCCGGTTCCGGTGATTTCCAGCAACAATTCGATGTTTTTGCGTGGGGCACTCGACCCGACGATCTGGCGGAAACCCGCCGTTTGGAGATCCCGCAAAATGGCATCGACGCCGGGAAGCAAGGCGACACCTTTCGCCGCTTCGAGGCGATACATCTGTTCTTTTTCCTCGCCGATTTGCTCGATGGCTCGATCGTCAAAGTTTTCGTTGAAGAGTTGGCGTATAATTTCAGGGTTTCGTCTTCCGAATGTGGCTGCGAAGTCGTCGCGAGTGAAGGGCCAGCCTCGACTGTCGGCCAGCGTGACCCAGGCTTGGAAATGCAGTTCCCCGGTGTCGACCAAAGTGCCGTCGAGATCCCAAATAATGCCAAAACCATTGGCAGAATTCGTTTGTTCGCTGTGATGATCCAAGGTGCTTCCCCGAAAGATGCTATTTCGTTGGAAAGATTTTTTCTTGCTGGTCTGGGCTAGTGTATAAAGGAAGGGGATAGATAAGCTCCTCCCTTTGGCTGGTCGCAGCATTTTCTCTCGGCAAAGGGAATCCAGACGGCGGTCGCAAGACAGATCGGGTGTTCCACTCTGCCGGATGGCACGCCACCCAGAAAGTTTTCTGTTTTGTGGAACCGTTGGTTTTGCCTGTCCGTCCAAATCTGGTGAGAATAACTGTGAGCGTTGATGACCGCACTCTAATAACCGAATGCCTCGAGGGTCGCCCGGCGGCTTTTGGTGAGTTGGTTCATCGATACCAAAATCGGTTGTACAACACTGTCTTACGGATGATTGGCAACGCCGAAGACGCCCAAGACGTCGTCCAAGAAGCCTTCCTCCATGCTTATCAATCGCTCGCCAGTTTCAAAGGCGACTCGCTGTTTTTTACCTGGATTTATCGCATCGCGATCAATACTGCGATCAGCTTGAAACGCAAGCAGAAATCGATGATCAGTATTGATGGGCATCCGGATTCCGGGCAATTGATCGATCCGCTCGACTCGTCCGAGAGTAGTCGGCCCGGGCGGGCCCTGGAAATGGCAGAAGAAGAGCAATCGCTTCGCGAAGCCCTGGCTCGACTCTCTCCCGAGCACCGGACTGTGCTTGTGCTGAAAGACATCGAAGGGCATAAATATGAGGAGATGGCGGAGTTGTTGGGGGTTCCGATTGGGACGATCCGAAGCCGCCTGCACCGCGCCAGGTTGGAATTGCGTGAGTTGCTCCATCCGGAAGGGGAGTTGGAGGACGAAGGAGACGAGGAAAAAAACGAATCCGACTCCGAAACGCCATGAAACCACGTTTCTGGCGGCTTGATTTGAGAGTTTTTCGTCGAACAGTTTTGTCACCCGTCCAATAATCAACTTGACAGGTTTGTAAACCGTTTGGCAGAAAATAACACAAGCCAGTTACAAATCTGTCGGGCGGTCCAAAAAAGAAACGTTTTTTCCGGGCGGCCTGACACACGAGCACGTGTGGAAAAAAACGTGCTTTCAGAGTTCGACTGGAAGGATCGGAATCGCGAGAAGGAAAGACAGTCGGAAATTTATCGTTACTTGGCTAACAATTTGCGGTTTCTTAATGAAAGCGCCTGTTGCCAATGGTCGGCTCCTCCTTGCGGATTTCTTCGTGGACTCGGTGGCTCATTGCCGTCAGACTGGATGATTATGGTATGTAAGCCAAGACCACTCGTTGTTTCGGGAAAATGGTGCATGTTGTCATGCTAACGGACGAACACAAAGAATTGTTGGCGGCCTACGTCGATGGCGAGTTGTCTTCCCAAGAACTCAGCCAGGCAGAGGCCTTATTGCAGGGTTCTCGCCCGGCGCGAAAATTCGTCAAACAATTGGAAGGTGATTCCCGGCGGTTGACGGCTTTGCCCAAGGACACACTGCCGACGGATTTCTCGGAACAGATCGTCAACACCATCGTCGAACAAGGTCTGGATACGGGAACATTTCCCGCGTTGCCGGACGTTCCCGCTGCCGCGCCGGCTCCAGTTGTCGCGCCGGCTCCTTCGGCGACGGTGGCGAACTCGACGCCCCAATCTAGTCTACCTGATCGTCCTCAGAGTGTTCCATCGATCCGTTCCAGCAATGCTCCATCGACGCCCTGGGCCGCTTGGGCCTTGGCCGCGCTTGTGTTCTTGGCCGTCGTGGTTGCCTCGTTTTCGTATTTCGCATCCGGACGTAAAAAATGCCCACAAGAGGGGTTGGTCGAGCAACCCCGACCACGTCCTAAACCACGACAGAAACAGCCTCCCAAGAAACAGCTTCTGCCGAAGGCAAGAGTTCGTCCATTGTTGGAGTTTGCGGCCGCCGAGTATCGGAAGCGAGATACCTGGCGAAAATTGGTCCACGAACTCCAAAACGATAACGCATTCCAGTTTGAAGTCCAGTGTCTCGACCAGCCCAAGACAGTCAAGCGACTCCAGAAAGGGCTGGAAAGTTGCGGCATTCAGCTGCTCGGGGCACCGAAATCGAAAAAGCGAAAAAAGGGGACCGGAGCAAAGAAGAGACAGTCGTACATCGTCTTTATGGAAGACGTGTACGACCATGAACTTGATGCGATTTTCAAGGCCCTTGGTGCGACGAAAGGGAGCAACAAGACCCCCGTCCGACTCGTTCAACTCAGCAAGTTGCCGGCGGATCGTCGGTCGGAAGTCGCGAAATTCCTCGGCGTCTCGGCGGATCAACTCAAGCCCCCACCACAGCCGCGGGAAAAGAAGGAAGAAGGTGGACCTCTGTTGAACCCTGCCGTTCACGTCCCGCCAAAGAAGAATGGTGCAAAGAACGGCGACGCGAAAAAGCCGGCTGGCCCTCAGCGACGCAAGCGTGCGGCTGTGATGCTTGCTACGAACGTGGCGAGTGGGGATCGCGAAAGGGCGACGATCAACCGTTTCTTGAAAGCGAGACGCACCGCGCGTCCGGGGACGAAACAAATCGTTTTTGTGCTCCACGACGTGAGCGTGTAACGGTCCAATCCAAAAGCAAAGCACGAAAAAAGGGTTCCGCGATGTCGCGGAACCCTTTTTTCGTGCTGATAATTGCCCCAGTCTGTCAAAAGGTGCGCTGCCGCTAACCCGGGCGGGGCGAGAAGATTTCCCCTTGGCGACGAGTAGGACGGCTACCGCTCGAGCGTCTCGGAAAAGGTCTTATGCGGTTGGTTGTCCGAGTTTGCAGCTTGTGAATGCGAAACTTCGCACTGCTGGTCGTTCCCGGTGGCAATTTCGGAATGCCCTGTTGGGGAATAGAAGATCGGCCCAGAGAGCAAAGTCCACAATGCGATTGCTGCTGCCCAACGAAACTCCATGATTCCAACCCTCTTCGGACCAAAAATCCACGACTTGCCAACTTGGTCGGAACCAGAACATCTTCGTCCCGAGCCGAGATCGTGATGAATGTAATTCGAAAGCAATTCTTATTCCGGAAGGAATAAGATTTCGGGAAGGACGAGAAGAACGGACTTTTCCGCGGCTTTCCGCCAATTTTCCGTACTTTTCCAAGAAGATGTCCGCTCCCGTGTTTCCTCCGCTGTACACGGAGGTTTACATCGTTTCCGAAGCTGAACAGTGGGTGTTGCCGCGACCTTCTCTCGACCAGCTGAGTCTTGCCTCGGTGGCCTGGAGAAAACCACTTCACATCTGAAACGAGGTCGGCGAGATCAACGATCGCGCGGAACACTTGGTCGGCACCCGCGAGTGCCAGCGGGAAGAATGGTCCGAACCCCACTAAATTCCGACACTTGTTTATCCATCCCCATTTGGCTGTCTCACGAAAGTTGGTTGGGATTTATCCTCATTTCCTCCTTGAAGCAGGCCCAAGTTGTTCGATAGGATACGAACAATGAAATTCTGGAAGATTTGGGGACCATCGCCCAACTCGATTCCGGAGGGGTGGCAGAGCGGCCGATTGCACCGGTCTTGAAAACCGGCGTGGGGTGACCCACCGAGGGTTCGAATCCCTCTCCCTCCGTTCTATACAAACATTGATTTAGAGTACTACACAGTTGTCATCTATCGACAAGACAGGGCGGAGAAAAACGTCTGCCGCTTGTTTATCAATTGTAACGATACGTTTTCTCCAAATTGTGTTCTCGTTGTTCGTTCCCATCTTGCAAAATCCTTGCAAAAGTGCTTTTCTCATTAGAACGAGTTGCTTAGCTTCGGAAGAAGATCAGTCGTGTGTATTCTCACGAGGCTTAGATTTGGAGTAAGTTCTTTCTCACCTTGAGGCAACTCTTATCAGAATTGATACAGTTTGCCATTTTGTTCCAGCACAACCGAAAAACCTCGTGTTCAAATTTCGTTGTTGAAGATTAAGTCGATTTTTCTACGCAGCTATAGAAAAATCGGGAATATTTCGTTGCTTTACCAACGTCTTCCTGTAATTTTATGGGTATAGCCCTTCGAATTCCTAGCAGCGAGTCCGACATTGAGCCTCATTGGAATGGATGTTGCTCAAGATACTCCCAAGAATTGGGTATCTTGAAAGGTCTGGTGCGTTGACGTTCCTCATCCAGACCAGTGGAAGTTAGAAGGACGCAAGGATCAACGTTAGATAACGCCGCTCATCCCAACGTAATGAGCTTCTCGAAAACCTTGCGAAAAACTGGAAAATGACCAGTCCAAGTTCATCTCACATTCCGGAATCTCTTCCTGGGTCGGACGACCACTTCCCGATCCCAGAAGAGACTGCAGTGTTTGGCCACGCTCGAGACTCCAGCACGGAATGGACATTTCCCCTTACTTTCGTCACCGACAAGTTTGGGGACATTCATCACGCCGGTCCCACGACGGAAGATTTCTTGATCCCTTGTTCGTCCTTGCTGGGCAGCAACCTACTCGAGTTCCTTCCCGAGGCCGAACGAGATTCCTTTGCCGCGTGGTTGCAAGATTCCTCGGCTCCACCCTCGCAATCCTTCTCCCATGGTTTCTGTTTGCCGGATGGCGACCGGGCATCTTGTTTGAGTTTTCGTCAACTATTCGCGGATTCCCGAACAAGCTCTCGAGAAGTCCTGACGGGGCACAAGCGTGTTCGGACTTCGGGAGAATTGTTCCTGATCACCAGTTGGCCTCGCGGTTCCGGACCAGCAACCTCTCCAGAGGCACACAAAGCAGAAGACATTGACGCCCTCGCCCACGAAGACCGGCTCGCGTCGCTGGGGGGCATGACGGCGAACTTGATCCACGAACTCAAGCAACCACTCTCGACCGTTTCGCTCTACGCGGCCTCTTGTCTGCGGTTTCTCCGCCTAGACGAACCCGACCAGGCCGAGATGGAAGATGCCCTACTTAAGTTGCAACACCAAATCGACTACGCCAATGCCGTCATCCGGCGAATGCGGGACTTCGCTTCGTCGCACGAATTGAGGGCCGAACCTTGCGACCTTAATGACATCGTTCGGCAAGCCCTGGCGCTTTGTGCTTCCCTGTTGCGAGAGGAACAAGTTCAGGTCGTCGAGGAACTTCACGAGCCCCTACCGCAAACAAAACTTGACGGTACGGCCATCACGCAAGTGCTAGTCAATCTGCTCCGAAACGCCGTCGAAGCCATGCGAGACACCCCTCCGCAAGAAAAAATCATTCGCATCCAGTCGAAGTCTACGTCGACGGAAGTCCAACTCGCCATCTCCGACAACGGTCCAGGAATTCCTCCCTCCGTTGCGCGGAATTTGTTCGCATCTTTTCGTACGACCAAGAAAAATGGGATGGGAATTGGGCTTGCCCTTTGCCGATCTCTCGTCGAACTTCACCAAGGCCGGATCTGGGCCGTCTCCAAGCGTGCCCCCCATCGCAAAAAACAGGAGAAAGCCCGGCCGCGAGGGAACGGCCCCGTTCACAGACCGGGGAGACAGGCCCACACTGGAACAACGTTTTTTGTCTGTTTACCACTTTTGAAACCAAGGAGCCGCAATGGAAACTAAGGCATCCGTAGTCCTGATCGATGACGATCCTGGCGTACAGGATTCTGTTCAGAAACTGTTGAAGTCGGTTGGCCTGCCGTTGACGAGCTACACAACAGCCCACGAGTTCTTGACGGCGATCGAAAATACAGGCTCAGACACCGTCGGGTGCCTCTTGTTGGACATCCGCATGCCTGGCATGAGTGGACTCGAACTGCAACAGCGCCTCCGCGACTCCGGACACGACATCCCGACCATCGTCGTTAGTGGACACGCCGACGTCCCCATGACGGTCCGGGCCATCAAGAACGGTGCCCTCGATTTTCTGGAGAAGCCTTACAACGAACAAGTCCTGTTGGATCGAATCCAAGAGGGGATGCTCGAGAGCGAACGCCGACGCGTCGAGCAAATCGAACGAGCCGACATCCTGACTCGGATGGCCAAACTTACTCCGCGGGAGAGAGAAGTTCTCGACCTTCTGGTTTCCGGCAAGCCCAACAAGACGATCGCGGAAAAACTCGAGATCAGTCGAAAGACGCTCGACATCCATCGCGGCAAAGTGCTCCAGAAGATGGAAGCCGAAACTGTTGCAGACCTCGTGCGGATGGTCTACAAAGCTCGGTTCTATCAGCCTCGACCAGTGCCCGAAACGACTCTGTAACGCGACTCGGTGGAAATGCGCACAATGTTCCAATCCCGTGATGCCTTGTGCCCGCTTCATTCCTTGGTGCGCTTGCAATGGTTTTCGCGGCAACCCTCCCCAGGGTCTACCGGGTTCCCGTCTTTTCGGATTGGTCCTGCCGAACTTTACCCCCACATCTTCGACTCGGTCCGATCTGTTCGGACTCCTCGCGGTCTTCCCCAGCACTCACAAACCAACTCGCTGGTGGTTCTACTTTCGTCGGAACGCGAGGTTCCAGTTCTTCGAACTATTCAGCTCGTCGACGATGGCTTGGTCTGGAGAATACGGATTTTCGACCCGGGCAACGTTCGGCAGAAGGTGAGTTTCGGCGAATGGCGTGAGGCGAATTTTTTGATTGTAAGCCTCGACCATCAACGTTTGCAGATTGATGGTATCTTCGACGTTGTAGGCGAGCAACGTCTCGAGCACTTTTCGATCCTTCGTCCGCTTGTAAGCATTCCACAAGGCGACGGCGTCGGCTCCGTCGATGTCCTTCAACCCGGGCCGCTCCAGCCCGAGTTTTTTCTCGCACGCCTTCAACCCGCCGCCGTGCCCCAAGCTCTTGAGCACATAGCGCAAATCGATCTGGGCGTGGCCCAACGTCGTGCGGAACTGCCGCTCCAAGAAGGGCACGTCGAACGTTCGTCCGTTGAACGTAATGAGGACTTTATATTTCTGAATGTCTGCGGGGAACTCGTGCAAGTTAATGCCGTGGACATAACACTTGAGTTGCCTTCCGTCATAGACCGAAACCGTCGTGACGTGGTCCCTCGAACTGGGTCCGAGTCCGGTCGTCTCGATGTCCAGGTAAGCACAGCAGTCACGGAAGTCCTGGAACATCCGCCATAGTTGATGGCTCGGGAGCAACGTCCCGAAGTACTGGGCGTTTTGGTTCTCGAAGTGGTGGCGAGATTCCTCGATGCGTTTGGGCCACGACCGTTTGGCGGTGGAAGGCGTTTTGGCAGGTCGGCATTGGGCGAGAAATTCGTCCCACGACGTGACGCCGGAGTTCCACAGATTCTCTTCGGTCTTGGTGCCGATTCCTGGGAGGTGACAAAACGTGTTGAGGAGCATGTGAGTAACATTCCCTGGTGGTGGCATCGAGTTCGAGCGGCCTCGGGGAGCGAGGTAAGTCAACGGCGCGGATCGAAGAATGGTGCCTCGAATTCGATTGTAGCACCCACAACCCGCTGGCAAGAATCTTGACTATTTTTTTAATCCTCGGAACTCTGTCTCGGAAACTTGCGTCGAACCTGTGGTTTGAGCAAGAAGCCCCTTGGAGTACGCTTGGTACGGCACACACTTGACAAAACCACTACGTTTGGTCCACACTCAGAGTATATATGCCGTGTCCCAAACAAGTCGAATGCAACCGACGTTCGGCAACTCTGCCGACGGTTCGCAACTCTGTTGGTAACTCTGTGTCGCCCAATTGGGAAGAGTTGGACTTTGCTTTCCTGAAAAAAATCATACCTCGTTTCGTTTGCAATCGGGGAGTTTTCAGGAAATTCGGAATAGGTTCCCCTGACCATCCAGGGGTATATCACATTTTCTGACTATAAGGTGTACCGATGGCCAAATCCACCAGCAACAACCAGACTGGGATGAATCGCCGCCACTTCATGAAACACGTGGCGGGATACTCGGCTCTGGCCCTCCCTGGGTTGGCGTTCCTGAACAACATCAACGCAAACGCGGACCAAATCCGCCGGAATAACAAGAGCTTGATTGTGATGTGGATGGGTGGCGGGCCGGCTACCATCGACATCTGGGACCTCAAGCCTGGTCGACCGACTGGTGGTGAGTTCCGCGAGATCAACACGACCGCGGCGGGCGTGAAAATCAGCGAGCACATGCCGACGGTTGCCCAGCAAATGCGAAACCTGGTCATCCTCCGTTCGCTCACGACGAACGAAGGCAGCCACCAACGTGGTCGCGACTTGATGCACACGTCGTATCAGCCGAACCCGGCGATTCCGTTCCCGTCGATCGGCGCCGTTGCGACTCTCCAGATTCCGCGACTTCCTGGCTTCCGAGCCATCTCGCTGCCCGGTTACATCAGCGTCGGCGGTGGAGCCGGTGGTCCTGGTTTCCTCGGCATGAACTACGCCCCGTTCAACGTCCGAAACCCCGGGACTCCTCCCGAGAACATGCGAGCCCCCGTGAGTAACGCTCGCGTCCGACGTCGTCAACGTTTGTTCTACACTCTCGAAGACAACTTCCGAAAGAGCCGTGCTCCGCACCTGGAGACCGAAAAAGAGCGGGCCCGATTCGACGACGCTTCGAAGGCTCACCAGGAAGTTTACGGCAAGGGCTTCAGCCTGGTTGCTTCGCGAGAAGGCGACGTCTTCGACATCAGCAACGAACCCGCCCGCGTCAAGGAAGCGTACGGCGAGAACAACTTCGGTCGTTCGGCGTTGTTGGCACGTCGATTGGTCGAGGCCGGCGTCTCGGCCGTCGAGATCAGCATGGGCGGTTGGGACACACACGGGAACAACTTCAACACTCTGGCGACCCAGCGCCTCCCGACGCTCGACAAGGCCATGGGGACGCTCGTCAAGGAACTCGTCGAACGCGGCAAGTGGCAGGATACGGTCTTGATGTGGATGGGTGAGTTTGGCCGAACTCCGCGTATCAACCAGAATGCCGGTCGTGACCACTGGCCACGTTGCTGGTCGATCGTCATCGGCGGTGGTGCCCTCAACGGCGGACAGGCTTACGGCTCGACCGACCGAGATGGCATGGCCGTTGCGACCAACCCCGTGCGAATCGGCGACGTCTTCGCGACGGTCTACAAGGCCCTGGGCATCGACCCGACCACGCAAGTTCGTGACGCCATTGGCCGACCATTCAACATCGCCGGAGGCAATGGCAGACC
This sequence comes from uncultured Alcaligenaceae bacterium, assembly GCA_964474955.1. Classification (GTDB taxonomy): domain Bacteria; phylum Planctomycetota; class Planctomycetia; order Gemmatales; family Gemmataceae; genus CAYRFQ01. The sequence continues at coordinate 11,810 of CAYYUU010000043.1, forward strand.
GATCAACGCATTGTTCTCGTAAAAATAAAATTCACTTTTGGGCTCCCGACCATCAGCGAAGCCCCAGAGCAATTTGGCTCTGGGGCTTTTTTTGTTGTGAGGGAAGTTGCTTTTCGCTCCGCAAAAAGTTTTCTGTCTTTGTTTTTATTTTGGATTGCGGCAGCGTGCTGCCGCTTTGGTTATTTTGTATCCTCGCTCGCGCTTGGGATTGGTGTGTTTTGGAGCACAGTTCGCGATTCCCACAAGAAATAACTCCCCCACAAACTATTGCCGTCGGCGGGCCGTCTTCTCAGTGCCCCTCTTGCTTGGCCTGTTATCCGGAGAGCGTACTATGAGAATCTCCCGCTTGCTCGTGATGTTGTGCGTACTCTTGTCGTTGTCTTGGATGAACGTTGCGTCCGCCCAACGACTCAAGAAAACACTGGTCGTCCGTCCCACCGGAAAATCACTCGGGGTGTTTGTCAAGAATAAGGTCGTCTGGTCTGTGGCCTTTAGCCCGGACGGCAAAACGCTTGCCTGCGACTGTGGAAAGAACGTCCAACTTTGGGACGTCAAAACGGGGAAAATCAACACGGTCTTCGAGGGACACACTCGGGAAGTCTACTCAGTCGCTTTCAGTCCCGACGGAAAGACTGTCGTCTCAGCCGGTTTTGACGCCGTTCGCCTTTGGGAGGCGAAGACTGGCAAACAAATAAACACATTCGGCCCGGACAACGGCTTTTACCACTACGTTACATTCAGCCCCGACGGGAAAACAGTTGCCTCGACCTGGTACAACAAAGAGGTTCATCTGTGGGACATTTCAACGGGTCGCTCCAAAGCAAGCGTAAAGGTCCAACTCAATTCGATCCGGAGGATCTTCTTCAGTCCCGACAGCAAGTCATTTTTCGGAATCGACAAGGGAACGTTGAAGAATTGGGAAAGCCAGACTGGGCAACTCCGCTCCAACTACAAACGCATTTACGGATTCAAGCTGGCGCTGAGTCCTGACGGCAAAACCATGGCGGCCCTGAACACGAGAAACGAGATTGAACTCTGGAGCCTCCGAAAGCGAAACTCGAAAGGCCCCAACACCGTGTTAGTTCAACCGTCACCCCCGCACGCCATCATGTGTTTCGAGTTCAGCCCGGACGGAAAGACAATCGCGGGGAGCAGTTTCCTCCCCCAGAAAAATAAGGCAGCCACACACCAGGCCATAGTCCTCCTGTGGGACGTCCAGACCGGGAAACTTCTTCCTTACTTGAATGGTCATCTGGGCGCAATCTACGACCTGAGCTACAGCCCGGACGGAAAGATGCTCGCCTCTTGCGGTGCCGACGGGACGGTCAAAATCTGGGACCTCAGCAAAAAGAAGGAATGACGCTCGATTTCGAACCGAGAGCAACACATCAACAGCAAGTTGACGAATCCGGCCCACAACTATCGTTCACGGCTTCTGTCGTTTCGTTATACTCTTCGCCTTTGGTTTCTTTGGGAGACCGAAGCACGCTTCGGCGACAATCAAACTCTTTGGCATCTTCCAAGGGAATTTCTACTCGCGGAGTGATTGGCTCGAACATCCCGGAATAAGGCTCTTTTTGGAGCAAGTGAAAAGTCTTGTCGCAAACGGCCATTCGCTCGCCGCGCCGATAGACGTGGCCGTCGTCGTCTTCGACCTTCTTGAACGGACCGCGATAAACAAGAGCTTGGTTCCGTTCCAAACACGGGCCTTGTTTGCCTTTGTAGGCGACGACCGTGACGGCCCGGAATTCGATACCTTCAACGACTTGCCAGGGGTCTTGTTCTCGCTTGGCTATGTGGACTCCGTGGAACCCTGCCTCCTCGAACGCTTTCAAGAATTCGTCTTCGCGGAACGCTCCCGAGATACACCCCGACCACAACGTAGGGTCGTTCTGCATGTGTTCGGGAACGGTTTCGTCACTCACCACGTCACTGATGCACGCCCGTCCGCCGCGTTTGAGCACTCGGAAGACTTCGGAAAAGAGTTGCCTTCGGTCTTCGGGTCGCACTAGGTTGAGGACGCAATTGGAAATGACACAATCGACGCTATCGCTCGGAATCATCGGTTTTTCGCGGCGGAGTTGTTGCTCGACGAGCCGCATCTGCAACCAGTCGTTCGCATTGGCGACCGGATGGGCTTTCAACTTTTCGGCGAGTAAGTCCAGGTCGAGCTGCAAGTCTTGAATCATCCCGGCCCGGAACTCGACGTTCGCATGGCCGATTTTTTCGGCCATCTCGGTTTGGTACTTTCTGGCCAACGCGAGCATCTCGGGGTTGCAATCGACGCCAATGACCTTGCCTTCGGAGCCAACGATCTGGGAAGTGATGTAACACACTTTCCCGCCACCCGAGCCAAGATCAACGACGACGTCTCCCGGGCGAACGTAGGCCGATGGATCTCCACAGCCATAATCTTTTTCGAGAATTTCTTCGGGCAGGATTTCGAGATATTTCGCCTCGTAATTGACGGGACAACACAACGCCGCTTGGACCTCCTGGGCTCCCGCACTGTAGCGTTCGACGACGGCAAGTTCTGGGTTCAGCGGCAGCTGTTGCGAATTCTTATTTTCCGAAATCATTGACTAGCTTTCCTCACCAGAGAAGTTTTGTCGGCGTTCTCCGACAACATTCCGATTTCACATAACGGGCACTGTTGTGGAACTTGGATGTTGGACCGCAGGACAAGTTTGGAACCTGTCCATGCTTTTTCGTCGAGCAGGCTTTCAGCCTGTTCAAGCTTCTTTGGACAGGTTACAAACTTGTCCTGCGGTCGCACTATGAACTCGATCACATTCCGTAGTCCACAAGCACACCGGCACAACGAGTGGCAACTCGCGCATTCCAAAGCCTCAAGGACTCCCAGTTCCTTGAGGCTCTTGTCCCTTTCGCGTCAGTTCGAGGTTGTTGTTCGAACCGAATTTACTCGGGGATCTACACAGACTCCATCGTTACAATTTGCCGAGTTTACGGCAACTCGATCACTTCGATTTTTTTGACGTAAACGATGGAGGCTTTCGTGCCGCGAGCTGGCGGATGCGATTGGATCGCGAAATGGCCAACTTTGTGGGTGTTCTTTTTATCCGTAAAGTCGACGACCTTTTTGCCGTTGACCTTGATGATGATGTGGTTTCCTTTGGCGATGACTTCCTGGGTGAACCAGGTTTCGGGCTTCACGAGTTGTTTCTTGATTCTCACAAAATTGTACAAGCTCCCTGTCCGCTGTGGATCAGGAGGAAACGTGCTGTTGATTTGGGCTTCGTATCCGGGCGGATAACCGGGGCGGAACTTCGCTCGGAAGTATTGGCCGCTGTTGCCCTTGTCGTTGATCTTGGCTTCGATCCGATAGCGGAAATTCTTGTAGTCGCCCCGTTCGCTATAAAGATGGCTCGGCTTTCGGGTGGTGCCCGTGCCAATGATCATGCCGTCCTTGACTTTCCAGTTTCCGGGCGATTTGGGATGCGTCTTCCAGCCTTTCAAATTTTTGCCGTTGAACAATTGGACCCATTTTTCCTTTTTCTTGTCTTGGCTAGTTGCCACCGGTCCGCACGCGGCAACCAACACGACGGCCACGACGAAAGCACTGCCTACCAGAAGCTGTTTCACGGTGAGACTCCTCACGACGGTGTTGAGAAATGGACGTTGTCGGTTGAGTATGTTACCCCCAACCAAGGAGGTAGGCAAGGATGCACAAGTTGCAAGACAAACAGCAGACGGTTGTGAATTCTTAAAGAGCCATGGCGTATCCTTGAGATTGGGGGCGTGTGACCGAGATTGTACATGATGAGGTTATTGCGAAGATTGGATCAGGCAACGGAAATGGTA
>CAYYUU010000044.1:0-15560 GCA_964474955.1 uncultured Alcaligenaceae bacterium
GTGTGCCAAAAAAGTTCTTGACAAAGAGGATTTCGACGTAACTTCAACGTAGATAGTATGTTAAGACAATGGTTGTGTTGTCAGAATGGAATGGCGGATTTTGGAATAGACGTCAATTTGATACAGATCGTATTCGATGCGATACTTGTCGGCGACGTGACAGCGCAAGATTCATCGGCTATCTCGTTTGATTGTTTGGTCCGAATTCCAAGAACTTCTCTTACTTTCCGGTCGGAACGGCCGCATCATACTCCAGCGAATCGAGAACTGCTTGCATTTCGTCGCGAACTCGGTTTCGCGATTCGGTGAGTTGGTCGCGTTCTTTGTCGATGGCTTCGAGACGATCTTCCTGGTCGGTCATCAAACGGAGATAGCGTTCACGCAGCTCTTTCGCGGCAGACTGATCGGCGAGAGCTTTCAGATTCTCGCGGAGTCGGCCTTGGCCTTCGAGAATGTGAGTTCGCTCTTGCGTGAGTTGGTCAATCTGCTCTTCGATCCGAGATTGCTCCTGCCGTTTTGCGAAAGCATCTTGGAGAGTCTTCGCTGTCTTTTCGTCGAAGTACCGCTGAGAGAGCCAGAACTGGAGCTGTCGGGCGTTCTGATGAATGAGTTCGTGGTGCTGGTCGTGCATGTGAAATTGCTTCACCACAAACGCCTTCGTTTCTTTTCCACCAAGCTCAAATCGAAATCGCCAGTTGTTTTCGGTCGTCTCGTGTGGTTCTGGTGTGTCGAAGAGTGACCACTCAACAGTGCTGTTGACCTTCATTCTTGGGTGATCCAGAAAGACTATGTGTTGACGGTCAGTCTTGTTGTTTAACGTATATGTCGTGACCTCAATCCGTTTCTGTTCGCACGTCAAAACGCCTCTGCGGATATACACTCGGTCGAGATGATCCTGGTGGGAATCAATATTGTCGAACACACGCACGCCTAACTCGACCGAATACGGAACTAATCTTTCTTCGTCAGCCTTCATCGTTTCGAGCATGGCTTCGCCGACATACGTTCCACCTTGCAGCACTGTGACCGGCCCACCTTCGAGCGTTAAGCCGGTTGTATTATGGAACAACACAGCGTTCATAGGATTTTCTTTGCGAGCCGGTTTCGAATAATACAAAACAGGCTTGCCGTCGAATTCCTTCAGGACGATCGGAACGAGTGCAGATTGATTTCGAGCAATCGTGACGGGGTGTTCAATTTGATATTCGAGCAGGTCGCCGATGGTTTGTTCGCGGACTTGAGTTGGTGTGGAACTAATCGCTCGTTTTTCCATCCGAGGAGGGAACAGGCCCAACGCTCTCCCTCCTTGTGGGGCGATCTCCGCCTCAACGCGGGCAAATGATTTCACGTATCCTTCTGGAGCGGCAGCTGCCATCACCCCTTCTTCGACTTCCGGCGGCAACACTCCGGTCGAGTCGCGCACTTCGACTTCGGGTCGACGAATATAACGCGGTGTATAAAGATCGTGGACGAAGGAAACCGGTAATCCCGAAACCAGCGAAAGCTGCACGTCTTTCCAATCTTCGTCTTGCGTGTTGTCGACAACGGCCCAACCCTGGATCATCGGAGGTTGATTTTCTTTCTCTTCGTCGCCGAGAATGATTCGATAGGTGGCCTTCCAAACGGGAGCTTCGAGCGTGTAGCTCATGCGAACCGTCCGCGTCCCAGCTCCCTGCGCAAAGAACGTGAACGTCTTCGCGTCTTTCTTGGTCGACGAAAGTTGCGTGCGCAAATAGAAATCCAAGTCTCGCCGAAGGGTATCGTCGAGGATTTGCAGGCTTGCCAAGTTGTGCAGATCGAACGATTGGACCGAACCGTGATCCGTCAGGACCGAGACAAGCACGATGCGAACGACGCCGTCGCCCGTTTGTCTTTCGGTCGTGTCGACGCCGAGCAAGCAGCCTTCGGTCGGATCACCGACGCCTGTATGTAAGGCGATTCGTGCGCCTTTGATTTGGGGGAGTAAGCCGACGACACTCCCGCTGTCGGGGATCTTGAGAGCGACTTCCGAAAGGAGTTGTTCGAGCGGCTTCGTCGAGTCGTACGAAACCGAACTGATGTGGCCGCCATTCAAATCGAGGACCGTCAGCGACTTGAGTACGTCGCTAACTTCGTCTTGCTTGAACGTTAGTGACAACGTGGTGTCACCATCGACGCCGCCTTCGCGTTCGAAGTAACCGACGCCGTGTTTGTAGAGAACAATTCGGGTGATAGGCAAAGGAGCCATGCGAGATTTCCGTGGTATATGAAAACTTGAGACTTCGTCCCAAGCTATCATATCGACGTCCCTTCGGGACTCAAACCTTGTCTTGGAATGGCAGCCTTGTTCAGTAGTTGCTACGAAGTTGGCCATGACGCATGTTGTTTGTGACAATACCTTTAGGACAACGAGTTTGTACTTGAGAAAGAATCATGCGCCAAGCCTGCCGTACCCTTTCGTATCGAGACGTCACCAAGTTGGTCGTTGGGTGTTTGCTCAAAGCCCTTGCCTTCGATATGGCCGATCCCCGTGTGCGGCCATGCCTTTTGATCCAGCTGTTGTTGGAAGCGGCCGTCGAGAGACGATCCTTCTCGGCAATCATCAAGGCTTCGGCCATCGCTCCGAGTTGGGAAAAAGTCCGCTCCACGCTCATGGATCAGTTACCTCAAGACCCACTGCAGATGACCCACGCCATCGAACAATCCTTGCACGCCCAACTGCCCAAGTCTCTGGCCCAAAGGCCAAGACCCATGGCCATCGACTACCACCTGCGGCCCTTTTACGGAAACAAGAAAACCAAAGGCACTGTTCGATCCCAACGAAAGAACGGGACCCGAACGTTCTTCGCGTACGCCACGCTGATCGTCTTGTCCAAAGGTCGAACGTTCACCGTCGCTTTGACTCCCGTGCGAGCCAAAGAAGAACAAACCGACATCCTCTCTCGGTTGCTCGCCCAAGCGTCGATGGCCGGCTTGAGGCCCAAGGTGTTATTCTTAGACCGAGAGTTTTATGCGGCCTTGACGATTCGTTGGTTGCAAGAGCAAAAAATCGCGTTTGTGATGCCTATGATCCGACGAGGCAAAAAGGCCAAGACGAAAGCCAAATGCACAGGAACACAGAAATTCTTCGTGTCGCGTCGTCGGGGTTGGGATCGGCACAAGTACACCGTCAAACCTCGTGGCAAGGGCCGCAAGCGAGCGTCGGTGACCGTCGAGTTTGACGTTTGCATGGTTCCCAAGACCCAACAACGAAGGAACAAACGGCGTGGTCCTTTGGTCTTTGCGTGTCACAAAATCCATTGGCCGAGTCGTGTCGTGGCTGAGCGTTACAGCACGCGTTTTGGTGTCGAGACGAGCTACCGCCAAGTCGGTCAGTCGTTGGCCAAGACAACCAGTCAGAACGCCAGTTATCGTTTGTTGTTGATGTTGGTGGCTTTGGTGATCCGCAATATGTGGGTGTCTTTGCATTGGAAGTACTTCAGTCATAAGGTCGCCAAGACGGTGTTCCTACACTTCGAGAAGTTACGCTTGGAAGATATGACTCGATGGATTCGCTTTGCGTTGGAGCAGGCATTACGCATCGAACCCAGACCCATTGCCATAACTGCCGAGCCACAAGAGCCTTACGAAAAGCAAAATCCATAGCAACTACTGTTGTTGTGAGCTGGGAAGCGAAGGAGCCGCGCAGCGGCGACAAATTATAGGCGTGGCTGTGAGGCCGCGTGAGGCAGAACGTCCTATTTTAACGCGGCCTTACGACCACACCTATAATTTGTCGCCACTCCGTGGCTCTAAACAAAAAACGGACAACAATAAGTTTCCTGGAGTGTGCCTGCTACTTTTCTTCCTTGACTGACTTATCCTTCGACTTGAACCCCTTTTTGGAACGCCACGTGGTTTTTAATGTTCGCGGCTTCGGGCTTCGGGTCGGCGTAATACCATGCGCAGTCGTTGTTGGCTTGTCCGTCGACTTCGACGGTGTAGTAGTTGGCGGTGCCTTTCCATCCGCACACGGTCGTGGTATTGCTTTCCTTGAAGTATTCCTTGTTGATGGAATCCATGGGAAAGTAATGGTTCCCATCGACGACTTCGGTCTTGTCACTTTCTGCCAGAACTTTTCCGTTCCAAGTTGCTTTGGGCATGGTTCTATCTCCTGTTTGAAAAAGTGAAATCATACATCCTTCGCCAACCGAATCCCGGAGAACTGCCATCGGGCTTCGGGCTGGAAAAAGTTCCGGTAGGTAGCGCGCACATGCTCGCGAGAACTCACACACGAGCCACCGCGCAGGACCATTTGATTACACATAAATTTGCCATTATATTCCCCCAACGCTCCTTCGGGCGGCTGGTATCCTGGATATGCAACATAGGGACTCGCGGTCCACTCCCAAACGTCACCAAACATCTGGTGCATGACTTCCGGGTTGGCGTCGGGCGTCAACGCCACGGGATGAAGGGCCTCTTTCCAAACGAAGTTTCCTTCGAGCGGTTGTTCGCGAGCAACGACTTCCCACTCGCCTTCGGTCGGGAGTCGAGCACCACTCCAGCGAGCAAACGCGTCGGCTTCATAATAACTCACATGGCAAACGGGTTCGGAACCGCACACCGGTCGCATCCCCGAGAGCGTCATGTTCCACCACTGGCCGTTCTGGAATTCCCAGTAAAGCGGTGCTCCCCACTCGTTGCGATTGCAAACGTCCCAACCATCGGAGAGCCATAGTTCGGAACGTTCGTAGCCGCCGTCGGCAATGAACCCCATGTATTCTTGGTTGGTCACAAGCCTATTGGCGATTCGTGCTGCTTGCAGATACGTGTTATGCTGAGGCGATTCGTTATCGTAAGCGAAACCCTTCCCGTCGTGGCCGACTGAATAGACGCCTTTGGGAATGTCGGTCCACCCCAGAGCCGTGATCTTCGTTTCGTCGGCGACGTCTCGGGTTCGGTAAATGGGCCGCAAGGGGTTATGACTGAAGACGTGTTTGATGTCGGTGAGCAACAGTTCTTGGTGTTGTTGTTCATGGTGCAACCCGACTTCGACGAGCGGCAACATTTCGGCGAGTGTTTCGTCTGGAGCAGTGTCGATGAGGTTTTCCATGTGCTCGTCGACATGATGACGATAGCGAAAAATATCGTTCACCGTAGGCCGCGAAAGGAAGCCGCGTTGGTGGCGAAGAACTCGTTTGCCAATGGCGTTGTAGTACGAGTTAAAGAGGAAATCGTATGTCTCGTGGAAAACTCGATAGTCCGCAGAGAGTTGCGTGAGCACAAACGTCTCGAAGAACCAACTCGTATGGGCAAGATGCCACTTCGTTGGGCTGACGTCGGGCATCGTCTGAACGCCGAAGTCCTCCGTCTCCAATGGAGCACACAACCATTCGGTCTGGCTTCGGACGTCGCTGTAAAAATTGAGCAGCGTATTGCGGTCGAGTTGACTTTCGAAAAGCCCAGCGTGGCTTTGGTCGGGGCGCGTCATGAATCGGGTCTCTCCAAAGGGAGGCATGAGTCTGTTCAGTATGTTGTATAGGACCTCCCCGGGAAAGTCGAAGCCGAGATTGTCCCCGTGTATTCTTCGAGAGGCGGTCAAGTCCCGATACGGCAAGAATCATGCCGCACTGGAATCGACTGGAAGTCCGACCGATGGCCACCTTGCTATCGGAGCTTGTATCGGCCTCCCTTCCGAAATGACCTGCAAAAGATTGCTCGCATTTTCACACCAGCCGGCACAACCCGTTGACCGTTTTTGATGTCCCATCTTCTCCATCTTCTTTTCTTTGTGGCGAGCCTTTTTTCTGATGGCTACGCTAGTAGAACAGCGTCTGTAAGAAGAAAGACACCGAATTTTTATGTCTGCGCATCCATGAGGTGGCCTGATGACGATGTTTGTATCGCAGCGAGGCTGGCACAAGTGTGTCGGTGGTCTGCTCGCTTTGGGGATGGCTCTGTTGCTATCGTCCCCTGCCCTCGCCCAAGAAAAATGGACTCCGCTCCACGTCTCGAAGCTCCAATCCGTCGCGTCGGCGGTGATTTCGCCCGACGGAAAATACATCGCGTACACGCTCGGCGTGCCCCGCGATTTGGTCAAGCACAAGGACGGGCCGTCATATGCTGAATTGCACTTGTTTCACGTGAAGGCCAGCAAATCCATCCCCGTCGTGACCGGCGAGGTCAAGGTCGGGAGTGTGAGCTGGACTCCCAACAGCAAGTACATCGCCTTCCTCCAGAAGAAGAAAGACGACAAGAAAACCAAGCTCTATTGGGTTTCGCCAAAGAACCTCAAGAAATTCCAGAACTTCGAACACAAGACGAGCGTGATGGCCTACTCGTTCGACCCGAAGGTCAAGAAGGTCGCGTTTTTGGCGGTCGATGGGCCGACCGACGAAGAGAAGGCAATGAAGAAAAAAGGCTTCACGCAAGAGATTTACGAAGAGGATCTGAAGAACGTCAAAGTCTGGGTCTCGCCGCTGAACAATCCCAAAAAGGCCGAGGTGTTCAAACTGCCCGGTTCGGCTTCGGACTTGTCGTGGTCTCCTGCCATGGAAAAGCCCGCCAAGAAAAAGGGCAAAAAGAAAGGTGGCAAAAAGGGCGAAAAGAAAGGCAAGAAAACAAAGAAGATGGCCGATCCTGGGAGGCTCGCTCTGGCACTCGCGCCGAGTCCGCTCGTGGACGACAAGTATATGTTCCGGAAGGTCCGGGTCGTCGACGCCAAGAATGGCCAAATCCTCCAGAAGATCGAAAACCCAGGGAAAATGGGGCCGCTCGTTTGGAGTCCTGACGGCAAGTACCTCGCGCTCGTTGCCGGAGTCGATAAGCACGACCCACGCGAAGGACGCCTTTGGGTCGCTCCCTCCACTGGCTATTTCTGGACCGATGTGTTGCCCAAGTTCAACGGTCACATCGCTGACGTCGCTTGGAAAGACGGCAATACAATTATCTATCTCGGCGACGAAGGTGTCTACACAACCATCGGTTCTGTCCAGATCGGCTACGACAAGAAAAAGAAACTCGTAGGGATGAAACAACAAACACTCGTTGAACCGAAAGGGCCAATCATTAGTTCGATGAGTATTTCGAAGGGAGCCAAGGCGTTCGCGTTGGTCGCCCACACGCCCAAGCATCCGCCCGAGTTGTATTACATGACGTGGGGTTCGAAGACGCCGAAACAATTGACGAATCACAATCCGTGGCTCAAGAAAATGGCGTTCGCCAAACAAGAGGTGGTCCGATACAAGGCCAAAGATGGCTTGATGATCGAAGGTATCCTCGTCTATCCGCTGGGGTACAAAAAGGGTACGCGATATCCGCTCGTTCTGAATGTCCACGGTGGTCCGGAAGCTCATGTGCCGAACGGCTGGGTGACGCGGTACGCATATCTCGGCCAAGTCGGGGCCGCTGAGGGGCTAGCGAGTTTCTATCCGAACTATCGCGGGAGTACCGGACGCGGCGTGAAGTTCTCGATGATGGGCCAAGCCGATGCCGCGGGGAAAGAATTCGATGATCTTGTTGATGGGGTTGATCACCTTGTCAAGATGGGCATCGCGGACAAGGGCAAGGTCGGCGTGACAGGTGGTTCGTATGGCGGTTATGCAACGGCGTGGTGCTCGACCTATTATTCGGATCGTTTCGCCGCGGGTGTTATGTTCGTCGGCATCAGTGATAACGTCTCGAAGGTTGGAACTACGGATATTCCGTGGGAGATGTATCTCGTCCATCACCGAAAATGGCTCTGGCAAGATTATGACTACTTCCTCAAACGTAGTCCCATCTATCACCTCAAGAAAGCCAAGACGCCGTTGCTCATCATGCACGGAAAGAATGACCCTCGTGTCCATCCGGGCCAATCGATCGAGTTGTTCCGGAACCTCAAACTCCGCAACAAGGCTCCGGTTCGTTTGGTGTTCTATCCGGGCGAAGGACATGGTAACCGACGCACGGCTTCCCGGTTGGATTATAACTATCGGTTAGTACGATGGATGAAACACTTCCTCGAAGGACGTAATAGTTCGCCTCCTCCGACGAAGGTAGATTATAAGTTGGAGATGAAGAAGTAGTTTTGATCGTTTGTTGTAGGGTGTGACCAGCGTGAGCGCAGCCACACCCTACTCACCCCCCTCTTTCCGTCGATTCAACTCTTCTTGTGCCGCAATATATATCGCCGCCATCCGTTCATATTGTTGCTCATTCTCAAACTTGCCGTGTGCACGAACCCACCGCAAACCAAGTTCCACAAGTTTAGAGAGGCGGTCTATCGCATCGATATTCGGTCTCCAGGTTTTTCCTGCTGCTTGTAGATATATAGGCGACGTATGGGCAAAACTGGACTCGCCAGAGTTAATGGAACCTCCAGTACATCGGGCATAGAAAAAGCCAGGTTGATCCACTCGAAATTCATCTTTCCAGGTCGCGCGGTAAAGTGGAACCTCTTCCGTCGCCGTGGCTGTGCCGATGAGTTCGTGATTCCAAAACACTTCCAGCGTTTTGAATGGGAAGAGCCCTTCTGCGTGACATTCGATGGTCACTGGTTGATTGGGTTCCGCGACGTTCAAGGTGTCGCCTGGTTCGTGACCATCAACGGTCAATGTCAGAAGTGGACCGTTCGTCAAAAACGTACGGCCTGCGCGGACGGCTTCTATCCAGTTCTTGTAATTGAACTCTTCATCGGGGAGAAGTCGGGCATACGTTCGATAGTCTCCGAGGCGTTGTTCGACGTTGCTCTTGCCGCTTCCTCGGCTGAGTGGAATACGAAAACCAGCGCTGAGTAAATCTTCCCAGGGCTGCATCGCGTCATCGGCCCAACTATCCAGATCAAACGTATCGAAGTGTCCCAAGATGGCGTCGGCGAGGAGTTCTGTAGGACGGGGTGGAATGTCGAGAGTGCTCTGGCGGAGGGTGGTCATCAGCTTGAAGAATCCAAGCGCGATCACGAGTCCCTTCTTGCGGTGGCACTGTTCGCACCAATCGGCCACGTTCCAGAGATGGAACTCTTCTTCGAACTGCAATGGAAACACAGGCCGATGAGAATTCAAAAGGGCAAGACACCCCAGTTCGGAGTCATTTCGGGTATTCACGACAACCATGTGATCTGCGTTCGAAAGACAAGATTGCTGGCCACTGAATGCCACGATGTTCGGAATGATACTTGAGTCCCTTTGATGCTGTTGGTAAGCCAACAAGTTCACGACCGCAAGATCTTCCCCCGAGCCTTCGAGCAACGCCCCGTGAGGCGAAATGTTGTAACAATGCGTGTCGCCTGAGTGCCAACCTTTCTTACGATAATCCGTCCAACGCTCGATCTCGAAACGCATTGCCAATTTGCCCTGCGGGAGATTCGTGGTCGTGATCAACGGGAGGTATTCGGGACCTTTGTGGATCTCAACTTCGATCGATCCGACAGGCAAGCGAATCTCGCAACTTCCGTCGATGTATGCGAATGCCTTTTTCCCATGATTCGGGTCAGGCAGTAAGACATTGCCCTCGGCTTGCATGTCGTTCGGAGCATGTTCGCGGAGATACTGGATTCTTCCAAATGGGGCTTCCGTCCCCCCGAGAGACCCGACGAAACGAATTCGAACGGGAGTTGGTTTACCGGTGGCTTTGTCGTTGACGCGGATGTGTACGTTTTGAAAACCGTTCATGAATCCAATCTCCGGGACTGGAGAAAATTGACATTCTCTATGTAATAAACGTTGGTGTTGGAAATCGATGGCCGCTTCCGCCTAAAACCAGGCAAGGAGATTTAGTCCATCAAAATGTTACGCAGAATCAAGTATTTGGTGGTTGGCCTCTTCCTAAGATTGAGCACCACAGCCTTATCCGAACAAGGAACAACCAAGAAATCGAAGTCCAAAAAGATCGCTCCTCTCTTGAAGGGGTTGAGCAATTATCAGTTCCCCGTCTCGACCAAGTCGAAGCTCGCCCAACGTTATTTTAATCAGGGGATGATGCTTTCGTATGGATTCAACCATGCCGAGGCTGCCAGATCGTTTCGCGCGGCCCAAAAAGAAGAGCCCAAGTGTGCGATGGCATATTGGGGCGAGGCGTTGGTTCTTGGCCCAAACATCAACTTGGCCATGCAAGACGATAACGTCCCCAAAGCATGGAAGGCATTGCAAAAAGCATTGAAGTTGGCTCCCAAAGCGACTCAGCGAGAACAAGATTATATTGTGGCGCTCTCAAAACGATATGCCGTGAAGCCCGTGAAGGACCGTTCGAAATTCGACATGGCCTACGTCAACGCCATGCGGAAACTCGCTGCAAAATATCAAAATGATTATGACGCTCAAGTCTTGTTCGCCGAAGCCATGATGGACACGACGCCGTGGAACTACTGGGACAAACAGCTAAAACCCAAGCCGATCACCAAGGAGATTTTGCGAACGCTCGAACGCGTGCTTGCTCGACGGCCCAACCACGCAGGAGCATGTCACCTTTATATTCATGCCGTCGAAGCCGCCCATCCGGAATGGGCTGAGGCTGCCGCGGACCGTTTACGAACGCTCGTTCCGGGAGCGGGACATTTGGTCCACATGCCTTCACACATTTATCTGCGCATCGGTCGCTATGCGGATGCATCGATTGCCAACGTCAAAGCCATTGCCGCAGACAATGATTATGTCACACAATGTCACGCCCAGGGAGTCTACCCGCTGGCGTATATGCCGCATAATCATCACTTCCTCTGGTTCTCCGCAAGTATGGAAGGCCGTGCGAAGCAGTCGATTGCCGCAGCGAAACATATTGCGAAACATACCGATCCCATGATGATGCGTAAACCCGGCTTCGGGACATTACAACATTTCTATTCGATGGAGATGTATGGCCTTGCACGATTCGGAAAGTGGAAAGAGATCAAGGCGTATCGCAAACCCAAGAATGATTTGAAATACCCGACGGGAGTTTGGCATTATGTCCGTGGCTTGGCGCATTGCCGAGAAGGGAATTTGAAAACCGCCAAAAAACATCTTTCGCATTTGAAGAAACTCGCCAACGACAAGCAGCTGGACACAGTCAAGATTTGGGACAATCACACCACCCGGCAAATTCTTGAGATTGCTGAACAAGCACTCGCCGGAGAAATCGCGGCCAAGCAACAGAACTGGAAAGATGCGATTCGGCATCACCAAAAGGCGGTCGAACTGGAAGATGCGATGCGCTACGAAGAACCGCAGCTCTGGTATGCCCCGACGCGGCAATTCTTGGGTGCGGTGTTGCTCGATGCGAAACAATTTGCCAAGGCCGAAGTCGTGTTTCGGGCCGACTTGAAGAAATACCCGAAGAACGGTTGGTCTTTGTTTGGTCTTCACGAGGCGTTGAAAGCACAAGGGAAAATGGCCGAAGCACAAACCGTATGGCGAGCTTTTGAAAAGGCGCGGCGACGGGCCGACGTGAAGTTGAAGAGTTCGAAATTTTAGAACCGTCTCGGGATGAAGAATTCTCACGAATGGCGTCCCGCCGAGAGACGACACGAGAAAGGGGTTCCAATGTCCTCACGATCATTCCTGCCCATCCTCCTCACCGTGCTCCTGTTGAGTGCCCAGGCAGCAGTCGCGGACGAAAAGACTCCAGGTCGAGAACCGAAACGAATTGCCGTTCCTTTTCCGGTCTTGTGCGTTCAGTTTACGCCAACCGGAGACAAGCTCGCGAGCGTGGGAACGGAACTTGGGCAGATGGGACCTGGGCGTTTAGGGATCATGACGGCTGTGCAAGTGATTGACTGGAAAACGGGTAAGGTCACCTTCGAAGTGCGACCGAGCCAGACGCTTGGACGTGCAAACCGAAGCTACACCAGCGCAGGACTTCACGAAGGTCTGGCCGTCGCACCGGACGGAAAGGAGATGGCATGGATCACCACCAACAGCCCACACCTGATTGCCATTCGGAGGGCCAACGGCGAAGTCCGGAACATCCCCAAGAACAACGCGGGATCGCCTTCCTCGGTCGTGTTCTCGCCCGACCAAAAGAACATCCTCGTAGGACTTTGGAAGGGGGACGTTGTGGTCCTCGATCGAAAAACGGGAAAGGTCGAACGAACGCTTTCGACGAAACTGTCGACGGTCTCGACAATTGCCATCGACCCCAACGGCAAGTTCTTGGCGTGTACCAATCGTGGCGAAGACGTTTCGCTCGTGAATCTGGAAACGGGTAAAGTCGTTCGGACTTGGAAGCAAAGTGGAGGCGAAAGGCAACGACTCCGTGGAGTTTATCCCCGGCTGGTCTTCTCGCCAGACGGGCGAGTGCTGGCGACGATCGGAACGGGACCGGCGATTTTGTGGGACGTCCAGAACGGTGAGCGCGTCCTACGTCTTGGCGAAAAGGTCTCGGCCGTGACGTTCTCTCCCGAGGGACAAACGTTGGCCATTGGCGAACAGCCCAACGGGAAGATTCGACTGTGGGACTTGACCCAACAAAAATTCATCGCCGAACTGAAAGGGAATCGGAGTGTCCAGAGCTTGTCGTTCGCTCCATCGGGAAAGCAGCTCGCGTTCGCCGGAGCCGCGAATGGAGTCGGCGAAGTGTTCGTGTGGGACTTGACGACAGTCCTTCCCAAGGAGCGATTTGTCCGAACCGTCACCAAGAAAGAGTTGGAGCGATTGTGGACCAATCTCCAAGGGAGCAATGGAACGGCGGCTGCTTACGGTGCGATGTGGCGATTGGTTCGGGCCGAAAAGCAAGCCCTCGCGATCTTGAAGGAACGGCTCAAACCGGCCAAGACTTCCGGACTCGCCGACCCCAAACAAATAGGGAAGTGGATCAAAGATTTGGACAGCGACCGGTTCACAACAAGGGCCGTGGCTTCGGCGAAATTGGCCAAGCAGGGCCGGTCCGCGTTGCCGTTGGTCGAAGCAGCGCTCGAGAAGTCGCCGTCCGAAGAGGCGCGCGATCGGTTGTCGAAGATCGCCGCAAAACTCCGAACTCAAAAACGTTCCGCCGCCGAGTTGAGGGCCATCTTCACTGTTCAAACTCTTGAGAACATCGGCACAACAAAAGCCAAATCTCTCTTGCAAAATCTGGCCAAAGGGGTTGAGGGAGCCCCTCTCACGCAGGAGGCGAAGAAGGCTCTGAAAAGGTGGCCCAAGAAATAAGGCCATTGGCGTCATCGATTCCGGTCTACTGACCCCTGATCCAAGCTGGTTTCTTCCTTGTTTCGAAGAACGGTCGCTTGGGGTCATAGTGTTTGTTCAACTGAGGCGTTGGCGCATCGAGTTTCTTCATCCAGGCACGGAGTTGCCTGCGGAAGGCTTTCGCTCGCTTCGGTTCTTTGGCGGCAAGGTTCTTGGTTTCGCCGACATCGTTGCGGAGGTTATATAGTTCGATTTGATGGCCCCGAATATAGCGACGTTTGGTGTCCACCCGGTCTCCAAAGAACTCGATGAGTTTGTAATCACCAACACGAATTGATGCGCTTGGAGTGAGTCCCCATCGCAAATCATAGAACGGAGTATATTGATAGAGCGGACGATTCGTGAGTGAGTTATCTTTTCCTGTCTTCATCAAGCGAGATAAGTCTCGCCCATCAATGATGTGTTTTTGGGGTGCCTTCGCCCCTGCGATTTGGAAGCAAGTCGGCAATATGTCGATGGCGTGGATGGGGGTGTTGATGACCTGACCTTTTGGGATGTGGCCGGGCCAACAAACGATGAATGGAATACGAATGCCGCCCTCATAACAAGAGCCCTTTCCGCCACGCAAGGGAGCATTATCGTATTCGCGAATGTCGATTCCGAACACGATGAGCATTCGAAGCGGCATGGGAAGATTCTTGAAATCGAGTCTTTCGTCAATTCCGCCATTATCGCTCATAAATATGACGATAGTATCGTTTGCTTCGCCGAGGTCTTCGAGTCCCTTCATCAGCCGACCGATGGAACGGTCGATACACTCCAACCCTGCGAGATAGACGGCTCGGTTAGGGCCTTTCTCGCCATAGCCCTTCTTTTCGTATTTCTTGGTGATGGATTTCGGCGCAACAACCTTTCCGTGAATCATGTGGTGCGAAAGGTAACAAAACCACGGTTGATTGCGATGCTTTTTGATGAATTGGAGAGCCTGGTCGGTCATGGTTTTGACGCCGCGATCATGACCAGGTTGGAATTCCTTCCGCGAGAGTATCGGCGGAGCGTAATCAAATCCGTAATGCTGCGAGGCCTTCGGATTGAGTCCCAAATAATGCCCATCCTCGTTGGTCGTCAAATGCCACTTCCCGATGATAGCCGTTTTATATCCCACGGCTCGCAAACCATCTGCAATGGTAAACGTGTTTCGCGAGAGTCCTTCGGAAAACGGAGGCTCGGTCATACGAGCATAGGGATATCCGTACCAACCGATTACGTGCCATAATTTAGACCGGGCTGTGTATTGGCCAGTTAATAATGTGGCTCGCGTGGGAGTACATTGAGATGTTACATAGGCATCGGTGAATCGAGCGCCCTCCGCGGCCAACCTGTCGAGATGAGGCGTCGGAACGATCTTCCCACCATAACAACCCAGAGTGCTCCAGCCTTGATCGTCTGTCAGGATCAACAAAATGTTGGGCCGCTTAGCGCGAGGTTTGGATTTGTCATTTGTGGTTTGTTGGGCGACTGCGGGAGCATACGTCAGCAACAAGAAGTATAGAATCCAAAGATTGCGAACAGTGTTTGTCATTTGTGTTTTCCCTTCCTTCGGATCGACGCAACAATATGTTCCGTTTTTGGTCCGTAGGACAGGTTTGTAACCTGTCCTACGAACTAACTCAAATCGAAAAGTAGGGAACACATTTTCGCGTCGATCGTTAGTCCCGGTTCGTGAGCTGTCCTTCTTGAGTTGTATTGCCAGCTTCCTCACGGGCGAGCCACCATTGATGCAACATTTCCAGACGGCGCAGATTCGACCTGGCGCGTTCGGTTTCTCCGTCGATTGGCAGGCTACTCAAGATGGCTTCGCGTTCTTCCTGGGTGATGTGCCAGTTCAGCGACGCCGAAGGTGGGCACTCGAACGAAACGGTTTGGAAGAAACCGGGGCCCTTCGTTTCGCCAAACCGCCGAGACAGTATTTCGAGTTGTTCGTCGTTGCGGTAGGACATGACCGACTCACGGGCCTCCATCACTCCGCGAATGGGACTGGTGAGGAACCAGAGCCCGTTGCCCCAAGAGTAGTCTGGGGCACTTTTCGCTGGGTCGTTCGCATCGGGTTCCAAAGAGCCGTCGGGCCAACCGACGCTTCGTGGGCTGGGAAAGGCGCGGATCTGAATGAGTACGACCCCAGCGGTGTTGTCCCTCAGCCATTGTTGATGGTCTTGAATCCACTGGGCCGCGAGGTTGACGCCGTAATTGTCGTAATACCCCGCATCCACGACTCGCCGGGGTGGAGTCGTCGGAAGGCTGACGGCCGGAGAAACGAAAGGGAACGTCGCGCTCATCCGGATGGCGGTGCTCAGCCGAAATTCCTTGGCTTTGGGAAAGCATCGGAAAAACTCGTAGGCCGAGACGGAGTAAACGTCTTCGTTAGAGTTCGTGCATGCGGCTTCGTCGAGGCGCTGGGATTCTTTTTCAAGCAAGAACGAGCCTTGGGCCGCGGTCAATCGTCGCAGGTCGAGGTTGCTGATC
>CAYYUU010000045.1:0-15491 GCA_964474955.1 uncultured Alcaligenaceae bacterium
CGAATACGTTCTTGATCACTTCGTGTGTATTGGAGAGCTACTTCGACTTGGATGTCGTCTACTTGTTCTTTCATATAGATGACATCATGAATTGGATCTTCGCCCGTGTTCAAATACTGGACATATTCGGCAATCCCACCTTCGGCTTGGAAAACAGCTTCTTTTTTCGTCCCTTCATCAATCAGCTTCAGTTTGACGCCGGCATTCAAATACGCAAGCTCACGCAGCCGCGTTTCCAGCGTATTGAAGTCAAACTTCGTCTCTTTGAAGATTTCCGGATCCGGCTGGAACGTAATCTTCGTTCCGGTCCGCCCACTCGATGATCCGACTTCCTTGACTTCGGTGACCGGAACACCTCGTTGGTACTCCTGAGTATACACTTTTCCGTTGCGACGAACTTCAGCCTTGGTCCACTCACTCAACGCCGTGACCGCTTTGGCACCCATGCCGTGGAGACCAGCGGACGTTTTATAAGCCTCATTGTCGAACTTGGCTCCCGACCCGGCGATGGTCATGACCATTTGGAGGACCGAAATACCCTCGTCCTCGTGAATCTCGACCGGAATTCCTCGTCCGTCGTCTCGAACGGTGAGGCTTCCGTCGACGTTAATTTGGACATCAATATTTTTACAGTACCCCGCAAGGGCTTCGTCAACACTGTTATAAACTAACTCGTACACAAGGTGATGCAAACCATCAATGGTAGTATTGCCGATGTACATCCCTGGTCGTTTCCGAATGTGGTCGGCGTTTTTCAGAGCTTGAAAATGTTCGGATTCATACCGCCCCTCGGCCGTATCCGAAGCACTCACCGGAGAGTTATCGTCTTCCACCGCTTGAGTCGTATTCAGTTCTTGATCCGGATTCACAGAAGTATCATCGATCATGGAAATCGTCCTCTTATATCAGGTGGCATTGAGCCCATATGTGTCATCACTCGTCCTTGAGATAAACACGGCATCAATTCAGGTTAGTTACTTGTCAATATCCCAAGAACCTGCACGAAAGCGCAGGTCGGTAACCGTCTTTTCGGGTAAACTCTGGCGCAGGCGTTCGAGCAACTTGCGTTTGTGGAAACTGGCAAGTTCTTGAAGGACCGCGGAATTGGCTACTTCGACTTCTAACACTCCGCGTCGGAGGCGAACGACGCGGGTCAACTTGGCGTGCTTTGGATCGACCGTTTCGGCCCAGGCTTGTTCGAGTCGCATTCGGCCTTGTTTGCGTCCCCATCCGCGAGACACAAACAATCGGCTCAATATTTCGCGTAAGGCTTCAGGGCCTTTTCGTTCGCCATCCATTCAACGAAGCCCTCATGGTGATCAGAGCGGGTAGTCAAGCGGCGTTAAACCTTCGATGCGTTCGGCACCAACGGAACAACGACATACGTATAGGTATTATCGGCTTTGCGAAACACAGCCGCCGTCCTGCCGTCGACCAAATCGAGCGTCATTTCGTCTTCTTCGCTGACTACGCGCAACATCTCGACCAGATACTTCGGATTGAAGCTGATCTCCACGGGCTCGAAATCGTATTCGATGTCCAGTTCCACTTTCGAGCGACCAGCTGCCACGCCCCGAGCCTGCAAAGTCAATTTGTTATCCCGAAACGCAAACGTTACGGCCTGACTCTCTTCGTCGGTCATGATCGCCGCTTGCCGCACGGCCGAGAAAAACGCAGGAATGTCGACGTCGAGCCGAACGAGATGATTCTTTGGAATCACTTGCGAATAATTCGGGAATCGGCCCTCGACCAGGCGGCTGTAGATCGTGGCTCTTTCGGTCTTGATTAGAATATCGTTTGTCCGGATGGCAATGCGAACGGCTTCCTCGGGATCTTGCAAGTTCTTCTCGAGAAGAGTCATGGCCTTGAGTGGGACCGCCGGAATCTTGTCCTTCGTCGAATGCCCACCGTGTGGAACGGCAGGTCCTTCGCACAGGGCCAGACGCCGCCCGTCCGTTGCAACGAGGCGAGCCACGTCTTCTTCGAATTCCCACAGAAGGCCCGTCATTGCGGCGTACTTTGTTTGGTCCTGGGTCGAGACAGCAAAGCTCGTGCGGCGAATCATGTTGCGGAGCACGCCTGCACTCATCTGGTGATATTGCTCTCCATCGAACGTTGGGATGGCTGGAAAAATAGATGGATCCTGTCCCATCATTTCGAATTCTGATTTATCCCCCCGAAGCGAACACGAGTTCGGATCGGCTTCGATCGTAATTTCGTCGTCCGTCATTTCCCGTAAAATCGATAACACCCGAGACGACGGAAGTAATGCTTCTCCCGGGTCATCGATTTCTTGGATGCTCTTGATGTTCATCGAGATGCCGACTTCTTCGTCCGTCGCCATGAGCGTACATCGGTCTTCTCCCACAGTGAGTTTGATGTTGTGCAATACCTCATTCACAGACCTCGGAGCAACGGCCGCTCCCACGAGTTGGCATGCTTCCAGTAATCCTTCACGATGGCAAACAATTTTCATCTTGGGTTTGCTCCTGTCCTGGAATGGAAATCACCATCCTGGGTGACTTCTTTCTTCTCGGTGTTCAAAGAAAAGAATAACTACTTACTTTTAAACATAGTGGTAGTAGTAATGTGTTCGCAGATCTTGTTGATATCTCTGCGTCGAAGCCATTTCCTACGGTGTTTGTTGGGCACCATGAATCTTTTGCGTTGTGGAAAACTCGTTTGTTGATTGTTGGTATTGTGTTAGTCGGTGCAGCTGGGATTGTTGGTTTTGTTGTTCTCCCTTGGGTGAGGGTGTTCTATTGTCTGTTGGTGACAAGTTATTGTCGAACGAGTAACAAGTTTTCCACAGTGTTGGTGTCATCGGTTCTGTTTCGGATCCTCGCTTGCGCTTCGGGTTGGTGTAAAGAAAACCCGCACACATGCCCGTTGCAATCTTTCAGCACAAATCCGAGTGAGATTATTGTAATGTCGCCCGAAGTTGATCGACCGCTCCCGACAGGGCCGAATCGGTTTTGAGGGCCTGTGCGATTTTTTGGCACGCATGCAAGACCGTGCTATGATCGCGGCCTCCAAAGAACGCCCCGATTTGCTCGAGCGAAAGCGGAGTGAGTTGCCGAGCCAAGTACATACTGACTTGTCGCGGGACCAACACATGCTGGAATCGAACTTTGGACACAATTTCTTTCATGTCGACCTGGTAATAGCTGCCGACTTTTTCGGCAATTCGTTCGACGGTGATGGAAGCGCCGTCGGCTTGCGGTCGGAAATGCGATGCGATCGCTTCCAAATCTAATGAGCCGCCTTGCACTTTGGCCAAGACCTTCAGCTGTTCGAGGGCTCCGAGGAGTTCTCGGCAGCTACCTCGCAAATGACCGGCAAGCCATTTCCAGGCGTCTTCGGAAAGCGAGAAACCATCGGCGTGCTCTTTGAGGAACGCCAGCCGGCTCGATGCGGCCAACGGCGTAATCCGCACGACGATTCCCGAGGCTAACCGGCTCGCCAACCGTGCCGGAAATCGCCCTTTTCGGTGTTCGAGTTGTCCGGGGCCGACGTCGCCCGTGAAGACCATCTGTTGGCGACGCGCATGGAGCCTGTCGACCAACGCCACGAACGGCGAAATGGCCATCTCGGAGAGGTGTTGGAGGTCCTCCACGACCAACAAATCGCACTCTCGTGCGCGACGAAATAACTCCTCGATCTCTTCGGCGGTCTCGTGGGCGTTTCCTTCGTTCGTGTCTTTGCCGTTCTTGCCGACGATGGCGAAATCCGAGGCCGAAAGCAACGTCACGATCCGGTCCGGACGTGCTCGTGTGACGGACTCAATCAAAATCGAAACCAAATGCGTCTTTCCGGTCCCCGTCGGTCCGTGAACCACGAGCGGGTTCGCCAGAGAAGAGGATTTTTGCGGTGCGAGCTTGTGGGAGATGAGGTGTTCGGCCAATTGCTGCACGGCCAGTCGCGCGGATTCATTTTCCGGCGATTGGGAAAAATGGGAAAAATTCGGCGGCGATGCTTGCATGGCGGTTGAAGGTCCTCTCATCCACCCCAGCCTGTCGGACCAGCACAAACGTCTGTTCCTGGTTTGGTCCTTGTGTTGTTTGGGAAGAAGCCAGGTAGTTGAGCGATCAATGATCGTAAATCGTTTCCCGCCAAGGATTTCTGCTCGTGGAGTTGGGAACGTTCGGGCGGTACTTGACTTATGTATATTGTACGAAAAAAGGTACCCAACGTAAAGGCCATTCGTTCGATCGTAAATGCTTGTCAGATTGGAAGATACGGCGTTGGAATGGCGCAGCTGATGGGGTGCCGCAATTGGCTTCTCGAAACGAGGTTCGGGAGGAAAGCGAGGGGTTGGCTTGGCGAGCGGCAGTGAGCGCGGAAGCAGATCGTCATTTTTTCGTGCCCCGCCCGGCAAGCCTTGATATGAATAGGAGGGATTCGAGAGCGTTTCACTCCGTAGAATTTTGATTGCTTTGCATCCCGAACGTGTCTGCGAACAATTCGGGAAGTGTCGTCTGGTTCGCTTTACTCCGTTTTGCCGAAGGAATTTCCATACATGAGTCGCTGGATTTCCGTAATTTGTGTCGTCGCGTTGGTGAGTCCCACTTTTGCGGACAATTGGCCTGGTTGGCGGGGGCCTTCGGGTAATGGCCTCTCGACCGAGAAGAACGTTCCCGTTCGGTGGGATCGCAAGAAGAACGTGCGGTGGAAGGTTGCGTTGCCGAATACCGGGAATTCTTCGCCCGTCGCCTGGGGCGATCGCATTTTTCTGACGCAGGCGCTCGACAAGAAGGCCCACAAGAGAGCGTTGATGTGTTTTGCTCGGGAAGATGGCCAGTTGCTCTGGAAGCGCGTGGTTACCTATAAAGAGACCGAACCGACACACAAGACGAATCCGCTTTGTTCAGCGACGCCTGTGACCGACGGGGAACGAGTCGTTGTGAGCTTCGGTTCTGCGGGCATGTATTGTTATGATTTCAAAGGCAAGGAACTCTGGAACGTTGATCTCGGCAAACTCTATCACATTTGGGGGACGGCTTCGTCGCCTATCCTTTACAAAAATTTGGCAATCTTGTGGTGTGGCCCCGGAGAGCGACAATTCCTCCTCGCGGTCGACAAGCGAACGGGCAAGGAAGTCTGGAAGCACGCCGAGTCCGGCGGAGCGAGGACTCGCAACGCGGCTGGGAAGTGGGTGGGTTCGTGGAGCACTCCCCAAGTCGTCCGCATCAAGGATCGTGACGAATTGATTCTGAGCGTCCCACATACGCTCAAAAGTTTCGATCCGAACACGGGCAAAGAGTATTGGCATTGCGATGGCCTTGGGCCTCTTGTGTACACATCACCAGTCATTTCAAAGGATGGAATTGGGGTCGCATTGTCGGGTTATGGTGGTCCGGCAATGGCGGTTAAAGCGGGAGGAAATGGAGACGTTACGAAGACCCACCGCTTGTGGCGACATGCTCGCAAGAATCCGCAACGGATTGGAAGCGGCATCATCCTGGGCGAACATTATTACCTTGTTTCGGCCACGGGCGTGGGTCACTGTTTCGAACTGAAGACCGGAAAAGACCTTTGGGGCAAGAAACGAGTCAGTTGCGTGCCAATCTGGAGTTCGATGGTTCATGTCGACGGTAAATTGTATGTTGTCGACAGCAAAGGAACGTGTTATGTGCTGCGGGCCTCGCCGAAATATAAAGTCCTTGCCCAGAACTCTATCAATGAGTTAGTCCGGGGTTCGATCGCTGTTTCTAACGGCGATCTGTTTATCCGCTCCTATCAACATTTATGGTGTATTCGGGATGCGGAACAATAATGCCGAGGATTTTCGAGATCTCGAACCGTAGGACAGGTTTGTAACCTGTCCATTTTTTTCTGGACGGGTTACAAACTTATCCTACGAATTTACACTACTATACAAATATATGCTCCTTCGAACCGAAAAACTAACAAAGCAATATGACCAGACGCGGGCTTTGGACTCACTCGATTTAACTGTGTCGCCCGGTGAGATCTTTGGCCTTCTCGGACCCAACGGTTCGGGAAAGTCGACGGCCATTCGTATGATACTTGGTTTCTTGCGGCCGACGTCAGGAGCCGCGTGGATTCAAAATCATCATTGTTGGTCGGATAGTGTATCTGCTCGTAAGTGTGTCTCGTATTTGCCGGGTGAACTGCGGTTGTATGAGAACATGACGGGCGGGCAGTTATTGCAATTCTTGAGCGACCTGCGTGGAGCAAAGAACCGAGACCATTTGAACAGCCTCATCAAGGCTTTGGACATCGACTTGAGCCGTCCGATTCGACACCTCTCGTCGGGCATGAAGCGGAAAGTGGCTCTGTTGGTCATGTTTGCTCCGGACGTGCCGTTGTTGATCCTCGACGAGCCGACGAACACGCTCGACCCGAACATGCGAGACGAGTTGCTGCTGCAACTCGACCACGCACGGGACCGTGGGCAAGCCGTGTTGTTCTCGTCTCACGTACTCCCGGAAGTCGAACAAATTTGCGACCGGGTGGGAATCTTGCGGAATGGTGTTCTGGTTCACCACCAAACTATGAAAGAACTCCAGCAAGCTCACCGAATTCGGATCCAATTCAAATCAGACGATTATCAATCCGCAGAACTTCCTGATTTGAAGCTCAGTGCCGAAGATGGCCGAATGGTCACGGTCGAGTACTCGGGCCCACTTCAGGACATCCTGCAATGGCTTTCGAGCCAAGCGGTGGAAGAAATGGCGATCGAACCGGTGGGGCTTTCCACGATCTACAGACACTATCACGGAACCCAGGCATGACATCGATTTTGATTCGGAAGATACTCCGCGATAATTGGCCTTTTTTGTTAGTTGTTGGTTTGCTCCTGTTCGCGTTCGAAGGCTTGTGGGCCCGTGTCACATATCAAATCGACGAGGACTTTCGCAAACTCTCGGTGATCGTGAAGGAGGAAGCGAATAGGCTCATCCTCGAAGCGAACAAGTCAGGAAGGCCCAACAAGAAAAACGTGCAGAGGTTGCTCAAGGCCGTGAAAAAACTTGTCCCGGCTTCGGAATTCCAGAAGTACGAGTCGTTATTCACGGAAGAGAACATTGCCCAGTTCGCGAAGATCGTGAGCCAACCCCCTCCAGAATTTATGGCGGCCGTGGATTCCGACGAGAAGTCGTCGTTGTTGAGTCGAGGCTCTCCGGAAGAGCAGGAAGAATTCGAGCGTTTGGTGAAGAAGTTCCAGGAGCGATTTCTGGATCAGGGAGCCGGCAAGATCGTCCAGGCTCTCATTGGTGGCGATAACGTTCAACTCAACCAACTTTCACACATACTGGCGATCGGATACATTCATCCGCTGGTGCAGATCATGCTGTGCATCTGGGCCATTGGCCGAGCAGCGGGAACGATCGCAGGAGAAATCGACCGCGGAACAATGGAGTTGTTGTTAGGACAACCGATTCCTCGATGGCGCATTATCTTTTGTCATTTTGTCGTTGACTGGTTGACCATCCCTGCCTTGTGTTTGTGTATGTGGGGTGGCGCGTTGGTCGGGTGCTGGGTCATGGATTGGTTGTCCACCCGACCCATGTGGGATGCTCAGGTGTATCTCATCCAAATGCCGGCGGCTTCTTTGCAGGTCGCTGCGTTGTTGTTTGCGGTGAGTGGATATACGACGTGGCTCTCGGCTTCGGGCCGAATCCGAAACCGGGTGATGGGTATTTCGGTCGTGATTACGTTATTGCAATTCTTGGTCAATGTGATTGGTCAAATCTGGGCCGACGTGTTGATGTTCCGGCCTTTCACGGTGTTTTACTATTATAACCCACAAGCGATCATTACGTCTATGGAGTGGTATGGGAACCCAATGGTGTGGATGAATCTTGCTGTCCTGTTGGCCCTGGGCATTGTTGGCTATGTGCTGGCTGTGTGGACATTCGAGACGCGAGACATTCCTGCGCCACTGTAACCAATCTGGATTGTATTTCCAAAAGCAGCAGACGAGAAAAGCCCTCGTTGCGAAGATTCGCAACGAGGGCTTTTGGTTTTTATCATTGATTGCGCATCGAAGTATTGGCTTACCAATCGCTGCCGAGCATGTCTCCGGAATTCGGCGTTCCAGCCGCACGCCAAGTCTCAATGCTGATCGTCGGCGAAACAAACCGGATGTGGCCATCGGAGACACCTACGAGCAGACCACCCGACGTTGTCGACTGAGCGGCAGAATAACTGCATTCTTCTACACGAGGATTTGCCTGGAAGGCAGTGTAAGTCCTAGTGCTTGAATCGTAAAATCCGTAATAGGAAAAATACGGAAAGTAGTTTCTTGTGGTTTCGTAATCGTATTTGTAAAGAGTCCCCTGGCTCGTTCTGCTTGAGGAAGATTCATACTTGTAGTCGTACGTATAATAATTTGGATCATAGTTCCAGACGCGAGTGTAGTTGTACACATACTTGTAGTAGGATCCAGGTGCATATGTCGATGGATAACGTTCATGGTAGTCGGTGTAGTTCTCCGTCGCACATCTGGAATATCCCTCTGCCCACATGATTGTGTTGGACGTCCCATCCTGAATGGTCTCAAGTTTTTTCCTCGTGCTGCTGATATATTTTGATCCATAAACATATTTCGTGGACAAAACAGACGTGTTCATCAAGAAGTTAGCTTGTTCTTCCACGCCGGGATTGCTCGGGTCGTTGTCGATCGTGTAGGTCGAAATTCGTCCTTTTGCTCTGTGAGCTTGATATGCCATGAATGGGACTTTATACGTGTAATCATATCCATAGTTGGTTGTCGTTCCGTTGTACACTCGGTCGTACTTGTATCCGCGCTTAATCACCCCGTACGTGGATTTATACACCGTGTCCTGCTCAATATACGGCAAAATTTCAAAGAGGGCTGTCCCGGAAGCGGCTCCATCGGACATGTAGCCGTAAGTATCCGCGTAGGAAGCAGTCCCGTAATAATTTGCGTAGCCATAGGCATACAAATAGTAGTGGGGGAGTTCTTTGTTTTGGTCTTGAAAATTATGGCAGGCCAAGACGATTTGCTTCATCTTGTTGGCGTTCTCGGCTCTAGCGCCTGCTTCACGGACTTTTTGGACGGCAGGCAGAAGCAGTCCGATTAGAATGGCGATGATGGCGATGACGACCAGCAACTCGATGAGCGTGAAGGCTCGTCTTACCCTTGGGAAACGTTCCTGCATGATTTCTGACTCCTGACAAATGTAAAATGGGATGACGTCGAAACGCAGTATTGGCTTTTAAGAAATTATTGAAGTTGAAAATTGATGGTTTGGGTCCCCTTGTGGACCAGATACTTCAGTCCTGATTTTTCCAGACTGCCGTATTGGTCGTGGATGTTCCGAAGCGTTTTTTTCTGGTCCTTCGTGAGTGATTTTCGCTCTTTGTCGTCGACCGGCATTGGGGGTGTCGCGCCGGGAGGCATGGGTTCCGCTCCAGGCGGCATAGGTGGTTCTGCTCCGGGCGGCATGGGCGGTTCACCAGGCATGGGTGGTTCGCCTGGACCGTCAGGTGGCGGCGGTCCTTCGAGCCCCACCCTGATTCCGCGTTGAGGGTTCATCAACGATCCCAACGGAACATCCGGGTCCGTTGCGATGCACACGCTGATTGCTCCTGTCGGGACGTTCGCGGCCGTGTAGGACCCGTCCTTGGAGATCGAGGCCGAAGCAACCGGGATTTGCGACGGGCTTGGAGGACGGCCCGGTTGGGGCGGGTTGTCCGTGTAGATCAAGACGACCCCGTAGGGTACGGGTTTGCCCTTGTATGTCACCTTCCCTTGAACTGTCTGGCCAAATTCTCGTGTCTTGTCGGCCGGATCAGGTCCCCGAGTTTTGCTTCCGCAAGCGACCTGTCCCAAAAGTAAAAGGCTCAAGGAGAGCACCAAGGTTCGGCGAATCCCCTGACAGGCAGGTCGTGGATAGGTCATCTCCAGCTCCTCCTTCTTGATTCGGTGGGTGAGTGTTGGAGAAGGAAGATTACCAGTCATTGCCCAAAATATCCCCTTCGTTAGGAGTGCAGGCGGCGTACCAGGTGTCCGCTCCCATTCCGGCAACACAAGTCCGCACACTGCCATCGGCGAGAGCCACTTGGAGGCCGCCCGAACTCAGACCTTGGGGCATCGCACCATCGCATTCGCCGCTCTTGGGTCGGATTTGGAACGTTCGATTTGGCGTGGGGGTGAAGTGTGGCGGCCCATAGCTGTAGCTGTAGGTCCGATGGGATTCTGGGCCATAGAGGTTGACATAATACGACCCGATCCACTGATAGTCGTAGACGTAACTGTAGCCGTATTCATATAGATAGCCGGACCAGTAGGAGTATCGACCACTCGAATTGGAGTCGTAGGAACTTTGGCCCGTTTGCCTGTACCCGTAGCAATATCCGTAGCCCTCGGCGAGGAGGACTGTGTTGCTCGTCCCATCCTTGATGTGTTGGATCGCCAGGCGGTTGTCGAAAATGTCGCTGTTCATCAAGAAGCTGCCGAGTCCATTGGTGCTTGATGATGCATCGAGGTCGGAACGGAACAGGGACAAGTTGGTTTGATACAGGTCGTTGCCCCAGTAGGCCGTCGCACCTCCCGAGAGGTATTTAGTGGAGTAACTGTTGGATTCGTAGTTGTAACTGTACTTGTATTCGTACTGGTTGCCCTGGTTGTAGTGATAGCTGTACTTGTTACTCGTCTTGTTGTTGACGTAGATGGTGGTCTTTGTTTTGAGGGTGGATTTGTAGAGGTTGTCCTGTTCGACGTGGGGTAGGATGTGGAAAAACCCAGATCCGTATGCCCCATTTGGTCGGTAGTCTTGGCCAGCGTCCAGTTTGCGATCCCACCCAATTGTCGGCGGAAGGTTTTTGTTGGCATCGTTGAATCCATGCATGCCCAACGCGATTTGCTTGAGCTTGTTTGCGTCTGTCATTCGGGCCGCCGCCTCGCGAACCTTTTGAACGGCCGGCAGCAATAACCCGATGAGAACCGCAATGATGGCGATCACAACGAGCAGCTCAATCAGCGTGAAGGCTGATCGAACATTCTTGGTACGAAGCATCCTATTCCTCCAGGAAAAGAGAAACAAACGACATAAAAGTATGTATTCCTCGTCGGAACGAGGACGGTTCCTGCAATAATGTTTCTCGCGAGGTTCCGAGCTGCAGTCTACGCGCAGAACGGACCTCGGACGTAGTCACGTCCTCGCAATATTTCACAGTCCAACGCAATAGAAGTTTCGTTAGGTCGTGCGCTGCCGCGCGCAACTCGGCGGGACTCTGTTCGAGCACCTTGCACCACCAAAGAAGAAAAATAATCGGGACGGCTCGTCCGCAGTTTGTTGGGAAGGTCTCGAACTCTGAGATTATTCTCAATAACACCGGCACGGGAGAGGATGGGCGGGGTTACGTGAAAAATTAATGCGAACTACTGCTTTTTTAATATCACGTTCGAACTATCATACATTCCATGAGATTAGAAATAGATTAATTTTTGGAGAATGTGTTAGGCGGTCCGTGTTCTTCCCGTCGGAATTGGTTTCTCATGATTTATTTCCGGAAGTATGCGAAAGTACAACATTTCACCCCGTTTTTGTCCTGATAAATGAAAAACAGTTCCAAAACTATGAGAAGTATTTCATTCTTGAGGGAAACATCACTGATTTCCCGCTTCATTTTTGCAAGATTGCGGGAAAAAGGACTCTCCGGGAAAGATGAAAAGTACTCGAAAAGTTAATTTTTTTCATTTTGGTGGTGGCCCATTTGTTATCAACGTGTTGGGTGCGGTGTTGTTCGAGTTCTCGTCCCGTGTCATTGAGCCGTCAAGGAGGAGGCATGGTTGGCTTGGAAATTAATCCCTCGATGAGGGGAATCGGCGTGATTTCCGTGGTTGTCCCGTGTGGCTTCTTGCCGATGTTCGATCCGGAAGAGCCTCAGGAGGTGTAGAAGGGGTATCGTCCACTGAGGTCAACCATCGCGTAAACATGGATGTCTCAAGGAAGTTTGTCTGAAAGTCCAAGCATACTTACTTAAATTGAGTTCAACCGGAAACCGCAAGTTTGTGATGCGAGGCTCGGAAAGCAAAATACATGAATGTCCGATTCGTAGTTATACGCGGCTCGGACAATGTTCCAGAAAGTGTGTTTTTGGTGGCCCGTCCCCGAACGAAGTGAGGGGCGTGAATGTATCTTGGGACCCCAGAAATACCACGCCGCTCGCTGCGCTCGTGGCGTGCCACCGCACAAAGAACCCCACCGGGGCCAGACTTTTAGTCACATTGCCAGGGTCGCGTGGAACCACGGACCAAAAAGTGTGTGTTGAAGTCCCCTTGGCAGCCGGTTTTGGGAAGGGTGGTTTGGTGAAAAGATATGGATCCTAACCTGTTGGATTTATCATTGAGGCGAGCAATCCCGAATCGACCATGGTTTCCACTCTCCTCACAGTGCCGTCGGCAAACAGGATAATGGTTATGTTGTCGGACACGGCGTGGAGGGCGTCTGGTTGGCACACTTCTGTTGTGACATTTTCGATTTGGGTGTCTCGGTCGAAGGTCAAGTAGGCTTTCTTATGGGTCGCAGACCAATATCTCGGATAGCCCTCGAGAGTTCGTTCGGCATCGCGACAAAACCCAAGGCGTTCGCCCAACATGATTGTGTTCGAAAGCCCATCTTGAATTTGCTCCCAGTTCATAATTCGCGTAACACGCTGAGAAATGAGTCGTCGACCGCGGACACGCATGATCCGTTCAAAGTGCCAGGAGTGTACTTCCTTGTTGATTGTATAGCTCCAGAACCCGCCGGGTTGAATTGGAATGGTGAAGTCGGCTGGACTCACAAACACAGGAACGGCTAAGTTTGTTGCATTGCGTAAATATTCGGCGTGATAGCTTCTTGGGTACTCGAGTGATGTTTTCGAAATGCTGAATGTTTGTTGGATCGTGTGCCTGTGGTCGGCAAATGGAAGGACATAGTACGCATAATTCAAATCCACGACCCGGGCTCGGTTTGCCGCGTTACCGCGTCGCACCACAATCGATTTCCCTTGGACGTCTTTCCGAGGAATGATCCGGAAGCCGAAATGAGTGATGTTCGAACTGTGGTAGATCGCATAGGGCGTGTGGTCGTTGTGGTCGTGGTAGGCATGTGTCGCGCGGCCCAAACGGCGCATATTGTTGTAAATATGGATTTGGTTGGCCGTCGTGCGAATGCGTTTGATGGTAGTCAGAAATAGACCCGCCAAGATCGCCATGATGGCGAGAACCGTGGCAGTCTCCAAACGCGTGATGGCGTTGCGAGGAGGTGGATTTGTGATCATGACACTCGACGCGAAAGAAGGGTTGCGGAAGGGGATTCCGGTGGTACAAGCCCACCTCCAGAGGAACGCGCAGTAGTGGGCTCGAGAACGTCGATGAATGCGTTGTGAATGTTGATTTTTCAGGGACAAAGGCCCCAAGCGATTTCCCGCTTCGCTCTTGTCCCTCGCCTTTCGGCCTCGTGTCAGAATCCCTCGCTCTCGCCACGGGTTGGGTTCAGTCAAGCGTTAGTCGTTAATGTTGTCGTGAATCATCGGTTCGAGATGTTTGGTGTTTCGCTCCACGGCCAACACGATAGTCCTTTCCTCGACGCCGTCAGCGGAGGCCGCAACGGCTGGAATGATCTGCCGCGCGTCTGGGAGACTGAATCGCATCGTGAAAGTTCCGTCGGGACGAAGCTTCACGGGCTCGCCCTGTAGGGTCACGCGGGCATCTGGTTCGGTCGCGCCGTAGACAATGAGTTCGGCGTCGAGTTTGAACCAGAAGGATCGCTGCTTGTGGGGCATCATGGCTCCCGACCCGAAGCTCGTCACGGAGGGCGAACCCATCGGGCGGCGAAGTCTTTCTTCGAAGAGTTCTTTGATTTCCAGGCTGCTGGCCGTTGGGTCAAAGCCGGTCGACATGGCGTAAATCCGCTCGGCCATTTTGGCGTCGATGTCGGCCCAATTTTCGTCGATGACGTCGCTCATGCCGGCCCGAGGTGTCTGGACGGTGTTCGATCGGGCGAGGACGTAGAACTGACCATTGGGGGACAGGTAGCCGATGTCGACGCGATACGAACAAGGTGGGTTGCCGACTTCGATGTACCAGTTGTTGCAACCGCCGTGGATTTCGATGTCCTTGATGATTGATTCGGTCGTCGCCGTCGTGTCGCGAGTGCTCACGTCGAGCAGACGCAAGATGGGCTTGGCGGCATGCCAATCTTGACCCAAGGCCGCTTCCGCCCGGTCGATCGTCTGGCGGGTCAACTCCCAATAGGCGTGGAGCCAATACGGGTCGCGGACCATCAACACGATACGATCCTTGCCGTAACCGGAAGGCAGTTCTTTGGGCACGTGGGCGGAAAGGTCTTTTGTCGGCACGCCCAACTCGAACTTGCTCGATTCGATGGCCTCTTCCGCCGAAGCACTGTTGGAATTCGTGGTGTCCCTCGCTGCCGTTTGCAGTCGTGGTTGAGACGCTTTTCGGGAACGCGATTTCCCGGACGTCGGTTTGGATTTTGTGGCAGTCGAACTTGTCTTAGTGGAAGTGGATTTGTGAGAGGCTTGTGCGGTGGTTTTGGACTTGGAATTACTTCGTTTTCGGGATTGGGCGGCAAGGGCGGTGACGAGTTCGTCCTTTCGCATGCCGTGCCACCCGGTAATTCCTTGGTCCCGGGCCATTCCGGCCAATTCTTTTCTTGTAAGCTCTTGTAACTCTTTACGTGTCATGCGGTACGACTCCCTGGAGACTTGCCCTCGGTAGCAAGCTGAGACAACAAAGGGGGAGTGCATCCGTGCGGGCTGTGACCACTATTGATTCTTCCAGGTATCCTTCCCGAAAGAAGAGAGGATCAAAAGACACACTAGCAAGTTACGGATTGGATGGGCGAGTAACAAGTGCGTCCAAGGGTGGGAAAGTAGACTTTTCAAGTCTGTTTTATTTCCACAACACTCGGCCGATCATTTTACGAGGACAAACGTTCGCCGAGCGTGATTCCCTGCGCTGGTGGGAGCGAAACGAACCAAAATTTCCCACCGCCATACCTCATACCTCAGGTCGCATCTGAGTCGGAGCAGCGATCCACAGAACTTATCCTTCTGAGTCCGCCAATCACTCAGAGTGATTTCTCCAGAATAATTCCCAACTCAACCGGCTGGGAATCCTCAAGGATTGTTTCGTGCTACGAATGAGATTGCTGTTGCTGCGAATACGGTCGTTTTGAGTATTTTGAGAGGAAGGAAACACCGTTTGCTTACGTCTTCTTCGGGGTAGCAAGGCCAGCGAAGTCAACTCGTCCAAAGTAGTCGTTAAAAAGTAGTCGTTAAACCTGCGGGGATAGAAATCTCGATGGTTCTTTCCAAAAGGGAAAGGGATTTCACCAAGGAAAAAGGTATGTACGAAAAAAACGATAAAAATTTTGTGCAGTTTGGCAGAAAAAAGTTGACTTTCGCGCCGATGCTGTTCCTCATCTTTAAGGGGATCATACAAAAATCCGTAAGTCATTGTCAACAATAAATTCACGTAATCTCCC
>CAYYUU010000046.1:0-15447 GCA_964474955.1 uncultured Alcaligenaceae bacterium
AGTTGCTCACCGGTTCCGACGCCAACACCCATGTGTCTTTGCTGTTTCCACTGTGCCGCGAAATCAGGAAACTTTCGTTCGTACTCGACACTCGCGTGAGTCCGCCCGGCATCATCGAAAAACTGTCTTCGTGCGCCGTGATGAACGAACGGAGAACGAGTTGTCGCGGCTCCAATCGATCACCCCAAAGGACCGGAGTCGTGGAGAGGTGGACTTGTTCTTGGCCCACAAAATCTCGCGGACAAGCTCGGATTTTTTCGGCCAGTTCCGCCTGGCATGCTGCACTCAAATCGCCGCCGAAAATCGGCTCTTGTTCCGAAGCCGGAACACACGACTTGATCACCAGCGTCGACAGATTCGCAAGAACGTGCTGTAACGATTGCGGATCGCCGCACCACCAAGTCGGAGCCGACGGAATCTTCAGGTCTTGCCCCAAAAGCTCACGACAAAGTTTCGGCAAGTACGGCAGCAAAGCCGGGTTTTCGACCAGACCCGTCCCGAGCGTATTGACCACAGCGACGTTCCCGGTCCGAACGGCCTGCATCAACCCGGGCGTTCCCATCGTCGAGTCGGCGCGTAGCTCTAATGGATCGCAGAAATCACTTCGTATCAAACGGAAGATAACATCGACCGGTTGGAGTCCGCCCAAGAGTTTCAGAAAGACGCGGTTGTCGCGGACCGTCAAGTCCCCGCCTTCGGCCAACGTGTAATTCAAGTACCGGGCTAGATACGCATGCCCAAAGTAATGCGGCGACTGCGGCCCCGGCGAAAGCAAGACGACACGCGGATTGTCGCGGTTGTACGGAGCCAGCGTCCGGATGTTCTCGCGGAAAGCGTGAAAGAACGACGCAAGGCGTTGAACCTGACACTGCTGAAACAGTTCCGGCAACATCCGCGAAAGGATGATTCGGTTTTCCAGGGCGTAGCCGATTCCATCCGGGATTTCCGTCCGGTGGCTCAAAACATGGAGTCGTCCGTCGCGACCGCGTCCGACGTCAACGGCCGTCAACCCGAGCGTCTGCTTTCCGGGCACCAAGTTGGCCGAACAGTGGCGTATATATTCGTCTCGTCCGAAGACGAGTTCGGGAGGAAGAAGCCCACGCGTCAATAATTCTTGGGGGCCATACAAATCATTCAATACGTATTCGAGGAGTTGGGCTCGCTGAACGAGTCCCGCTTCTAAATCAGCCGCTTCTTCGGTCGAGACAATGATAGGCACAGGATCGAGAGCCCATGGACGCTGGGCTCCTGTGCGTCCGCCATGAACGTTAAACGTTAAGCCGTTTTCGTGGATGAGTTGCTTGGCTTCTTCCCAACGGGCAACAATTTCGGAAAGGGTAAGAGATTGGAATTGCTCAAAGAATAACTGCCAGTGAGGCCGGAGAAGATTGTCCGGCCCCATCATTTCGTCAAAGAAACCAGACCACGGGAAGTAATCTAGCTGGGTCGAGGATTCTTCGACGCTATTGGGAGTGGGATCGAGGCTCACTGGATTATCTTCGGTGATGCTCGTTGGTGCCATGTTTGGTCGAATTCGAGTGACCTAAGCGAGTGTACCTTGCGTAGATCGAGAGTCAATGGGGCTTCCGGGTTCCGCGTCTCCGACGG
This sequence comes from uncultured Alcaligenaceae bacterium, assembly GCA_964474955.1. Taxonomy (GTDB): domain Bacteria; phylum Planctomycetota; class Planctomycetia; order Gemmatales; family Gemmataceae; genus CAYRFQ01. Next base: position 1,609 of record CAYYUU010000046.1, read on the forward strand.
AGCCTCGATCGGTCCCGGAGAATGTCCCATTTGGAAAAATCGGGAAGCTCGCCTGGCTTCGGCTTCGTAGGCGTTGACCGGGAACAAATCGGTGTTCCGCCCGCCGGGATGTTCCACATGATACGTACAACCGCCCATGGACCAGTTCATCCAGGTGTCGACGAGGTCAAACACCAGAGGAGCGTGAACCGGGATCGTCGGATGCAAGCACGATGGCGGTTGCCACGCTCGATATCGAACGCCCGCAACATACTCGCCATTCGTACCAGTCGGATGCAAGGGCACGCGATGGCCGTTGCAAAGCACGACGTGCCGAGACGGTACAATCCCTCGCGCTTTACACTGCAACCGTTCGACCGACGAATCCACGAACCGGGCCGTTCCGACGGCGTTGACTTCTTCACCTAGAACGTGCCAGGGCTCGATGGCGTGACGCAATTCCAGAACACAATCGCGACGGTTCACGCTTCCGACGGAAGGAAATCGAAATTCCAGGTGTGGCGTAAACCATTCCGTCTTGAGCGGATACCCCGAGTGTTGCATCTCGGTGATCACGTCCTGAAAATCCTGCCAGATAAAATGGGGCAAGCAGAACCGATCGTGCAGTTCTGTGGCCCATCTGACGAGGTTCGTTTGGTAGGGCTGCTTCCAGAAGCGAGCCACCAACGAACGAAGCAGCAACTGTTGTGCCAGATTCATTCGCGGGTGCGGCGGCATCTCGAACGCCCGCATCTCCAACAGTCCACGACGCCCGCCGAACGTATCGGGCGAATACAATTTGTCGATGCAGAACTCGGCCCGGTGAGTATTGCCGGTCACGTCGATGAGCAAGTTGCGGAACAATCGGTCCGTGAGCCAGGGCGGTAAATGCCCACCTTCGGGAACTTGCTCGAACGCAATCTCCAGTTCGTAGAGGCTGTCGTTTCGGGCTTCGTCGACGCGAGGAGCTTGACTCGTCGGGCCGAGGAACATCCCCGAGAATAAATACGACAACGACGGATGGTTGTGCCAGTAGCTGACCAAACTTCGGAGCAAGTCGGGCCTTCGCAAGAGCGGACTGTCGGCAGGCGTTGGCCCGCCCAATATGATATGATTCCCGCCACCCGTGCCAGTGTGCCGACCATCGAGCATGAATTTTTCGGCACCCAAACGACACTGGCGAGCTTCCTCGTATAGGATCTCTGTTTTCTCTGTGAGTTCACTCCAGTTGTGCGAAGGATGAATGTTGACTTCGATCACTCCCGGGTCAGGCGTGACGGAGAACGAATTCAGCCGCGGGTCCGACGGCGGAGGGTAGCCTTCGAGTAAAACCGGGAGACCGAGCGAGTCGGCGGTCTCTTCGATCACGCGGACTAGGTCAAGATAATCTTCGAGTCTTCGAGTCGGCGGCAGGAAGACAAAGAGATGACCGTCACGCGGTTCCACGCACAAGGCCGTCCGGATGACGTCCGAGAACGGCTCGTCCGGTTGGCCATCGAGCACCTGATGCGACAATCCCCAACGCCCATTCGGCATGACTCCGCTCGTCCGCCAAGTTGGATGTTGTCCTTCGGGATAGGGCTGCATCCGCACTTGTCGTCCGCGTCGGTAATCGTATTCGGCGTTGCGACCGGCCCTCGCGTGCATCGCATGAACCCGCGAAGGATCAAACTCTTCGACGGGCGACGCCAACTCCGGCGGAACCCACGGGAGCGAATCGAGCGGCAGCCGCAATCCCATCGGAGAGTCACCCGGCAACAGATACATCCGCTCCGGACGGAAGAACCATCGCCCACTCACCCACGTCGGCAACCCCTCGACGATCCGCCGATCAAGCGGCAACGCGTAACCAACAACCTGATCGAGCCCCTGTTCGAAAATTCGTGCGAGTCTCTCTCGCTCCATTTCGTCGTCGAGTTTGCTATCAAGCGGATCGACATTCGTGGGGAGACGTCGCTCTTTCCACATGTAATACCACACGTCCTCGTAACCGGACATCGTGTTTCCAACATCGACTTGCAAAGCCGCGGCGAGTTTCTGGATGAAGCGACACGCCGACGTATCGCCGTGGCCATAGTTGTGTTCTTCGTTGGCGATCAAGTCGACGTCTTCCCAGATCGGCACTCCGTCTCGTCGCCAATAACAGTCGAGTTGCCAGCGAGGCAACGGCTCTCCCGGATACCATTTCCCTTGGCCGTGGTGCAGCACACCTCCCGGCGCGAACTGAGTATGCAGCCGTCGCAACAGTTTTCCCGCGAGTATTCGTTTCGTCGGACCGAGGGCCGTATAGTTCCACTCCTCGCCTTGCATGTCATCGGTCGAAACAAATGTCGGTTCGCCACCCATTGTCAGACGGACGTCTTCTCGTTCCAGTTCTTCGTCGATCTGATGGCCGAGTTGGAGAACCTCTTGCCACTGTTGTTCGGTATAGGGCTTGGTGACACGCGGCGTTTCGTACACGCGGCGAACGGACATATCAAAATGAAACTTGGTCTCGACTTCTTTGGGTTGCCCAGGTTCGGGAGGAAACTTCGCACCAAATGTTCCGGAGATCGCCGCGGCGGTCAGCGGATGCGCCGCACACGCGAGGGGGATGTGTCCTTCGCCTGCCATCATCCCGGACGTTGGATCCATTCCGATCCAACCAGCTCCCGGGATGTAGACTTCGGTCCACGCATGCAAATCGGTCAGATCGTGTTCCACGCCGTAGGGCCCTTCGATTGGCCGAACATCGGCCTTGAGTTGGATCGAGTAACCCGACACGAAACGCGCCGCAAAACCAAGATGCCGGAAAATTTGAACTTCGAGCCACGAAGTGTCTCGACACGCTCCCCGGTTGAGCGTCAACGTTTCTTCACAGGTCTGAAGACCAGGCTCCTTGCGAATGATATATTCGACTCGCTCGTTCAATAACTGATTGACCTTGACGAGATAGTCGACCGTCCTCAAAGACGAATGATCGTCTTTGATTATTTCGCTTCCCATCTCCCTTGCGACGTTGCGATATTCTTCAACGATCGCGCTGAGCTTCGGAGTAAGTGGCTCCTTCTCCAGGTAGGGAATGAGTTCTTGAGCCACTTCTTTGGCATAGGCAAACGGATAGGTCTCCGCATAATCTTCCACATAGAAATCGAATGGATTAATGACCGTCAACTCGGCGATCAAATCGACTTCGACATGTAGCTCTCGCGTAGGCTCAGGAAAGACGAGGCGAGCGAGATAATTGTTATATGGGTCCTGCTGCCAGTTCAGAAAATGCTGCTTGGGCGTAATTCGCAGGTCATAACTGATAATAGGAGTCCGACAGTGTGGGGCCGGACGAAGACGAATCACGTGAGGCGAAAGCGTCACTAGCCGATCATACGTGTACGTCGTTTCGTGGTGCAGGGCAACGTGGATGGACATGGATGTATAGCTCTAGGTGTCTTGGGAATTTCAGTTTGGTGCGTCAGATTATCACAAATTGCTTCATTCACAGTTCGATTTCTACCCGTTTCGCTTCATGGAGCGTCTGCCCTTGCCCGTTTTTCCATTCTACCCATCCGTTTGCCGTCCTCCCTAACACGGCAGCAGCAGCACCACTCGGCGTGTTGAAGAGGTAGTCTTGGGTAAAACGATACTGACCATTTTCTTCGATCAGCACTTTGCTTTCGAGGAGTTTGTTTCGCATTGGGGAAACACTATCAACGGCGGAGGGAACAATTCCTTTTCGTGCAATGGCTCCCGCTCTCACGACGAAACCATCCTCCACCAATCCGCCAGTAGCAGCGGCATCCTTCCCTTTTAAGAAAAATTGCTCTTCCCCATCATGTTTGGCAATCGGCTCGAAGACAGGGAACCCTAACGTTGCCACAAGCGTGCTGAGTGTGTCAAAAGTATCAAGTAAATCCGCCTCCATCGGCTCTGTTGCATGCGGCTTGTTTGGAATTTGATCATTGTCGAGTGAGTATCTGCCGACTTCTTTGGCCTTCTGGATGCAATACCATTCTAAGTATTTAATGTGGACCTGCGTAAAACTTTGAGTGTTGGAGATGCAGAGAATTGCTGTCTTCCAGAAGTCTTTACTGCTGTTGTGCTTATCAAGTCGTTTGCGAACTCCTTCTGTTTGGCCGATGTAAACGATAGGCTTTGCGGCTTCTTCGGAATCGCCGAACAGGAAGTATACGCCAACATGGTCGAGTTCGCGTCGGGATTTGGCCTTTGTTAGTTCACTCCGAGGAATCAACACTGCTTGAACGATTCTGGTGGTCAGCTCCGCAATGCGGATGCCACGCGGTTCGCCAGTTGGCAAGAAGATCTGGATGGTCTTGGCTTGTGGATTGAGCATAACATCTCCTGTTATGAGAAATCCATTCTCGTTCGTCGAGCCTCGCCTTGGGAGGCTTTCTGCGGATACTCCAATTTGCGCCGTCCTTGATTGTGATTAGGACAAACAGGAACGGTTCTTCTTTGTGATGGTTCCCAAGCAATCCGAAACCATCAACACCTGAATCAAGCCGAAACCGGTGTCCGTTTTGCCTTTTCGCCCGACATACTCGAAGTATACTGCTCAAGTCCGAAGTCAAAGTACGTTCGATGGATCGCTTCTCCGATTTCATGAATGCCGTTAATGATTTTCGTTAACGACTCATGTAATCCGACCTCAACGACGTCGGACATATCTACGAGTTGGAGCCACCCCAACAAGTCCAACAATTTCTTCTCGACTTCATTTTCGGGCCGAGACAACGGCCGGCCCGAGATCGCATGGGCCGCGGCTTGACACTGCCTCAAACAATATCGCACGGATCGGGGGAACAACAAATTCGTGACGAGGAATTCGGCCACAGAAACCGGAGTCGTGGAGGTTTTCTCCTTGAGATAGGGCTCGTAGGCCGAGCAACTGGTCAAGATGGCAGTCCAGTGGGCGCTATCGATCCCTGTCCCAAGATGTTGCGGAGTGGGTAGAAGTTGGTGGTACTTCACGTCGAGGATTCGCGCCGTTTGACACCCTCGCTCCAAGTATCGCCCGAGTTTGAAAAAGTCCACGGCCTCGCCTTGAGACATCGTCCCCTCGCGATTCCCCATATCATTTGGTTGATCCGGTGGATTTGGTTATAGAATTCGGAGCGATTATTCTGGTATGAGTTTTTGGACTTCTGACTCTTCAACCAGAGAAACGAGTAATTGAGTCGCTCCCACATTTCCTGGCTGATGACTTCGCGAATGACGCGGGCATTCTCGCGAGCGTACGTCAGAGAATTATAGATACTCGCCGGATTTTTCTCTTCCCACGTCAGGTGATGTTGGACCCGTTCGGCCTCCAAGTCTCCCTCGACGTCGTGGATTCCGCAAATCGTGAGTAGCGGCTTCCACTGATGTTCGGTGGGCACTTGGAAGTCGAGCAGAAGGGTTTGGTTAACTTCCAAGACGCGGGCTGTATTTTCGGAACGCTCGAGATATCGACTGAGCCAAAAACAGTGTTCTGCAACGCGCGAAATCATGGTCTCGCAATCTCCACAGGCGACGTTGGTGAGTATCCGTGCACGAGAGCGGACAACGAAAACCGTGCCGCAACGGACCCGGAGTTCGTAATTCGGTGGAGAGGATATAAATTGCATTTGGTGGAGAGAAGACGAGAGGCAAACCGCCCGCCCAATCCATCCAAATGTTTTCAGGAAATCTGAAGAGATATTGTACTTGTCGCACGAGAGAATGTCACGATTATAGCACAGCAGATGGCATTCGCATGTGGTATTCTCGACCGACCTTGTGCCCGGTATGCTCAATACATCGGCGACGCGTGATGATAGAACCGATCTCCATATCTCTCTTTCAACAGATCATGGTTCGCACTGCCTCGAAAATTCTGCTGGCCAAGCTCCAGACAAACTATGCTGTCGGCAAACGTTGCATTGGCCAAGGCCTGATATGCTTCATGGCTCCAACCTTCCAGAGTGCTGAGGCGCAGGTGGTACAATCCTGAAAGTTGAGGTGCCTTGCTCAACGCAACAATCCCTTGAGTTGTGCTGTTTGTCTGACGAAGGTCCAGATACAAAAGGTTCTCCAAAGCATTTGAGTCGGCCACGGTCGCGGCAACATCTCCCGAAACTTGGTTCCCCGCTACACTTAACCACTGAAGATTCCGGACGCGCTCGCTGGTTCCAATCTGCTCCACATCTTGAGCCCTCAGCTGGTTCCAGCTCAAGTCGAGGTAGTGCAACTGGTGAAGAAACGGTGCCCTGAGCAATATCTCAATTCCCGCACGTCGGCAGGCTGTATCACCGAGGGTCAAGCCAACCAAGTTCGGCAAATCCGGCGATTGCATCAGTTTGCGGAGCGAAGGGGCACCGCTTGCGAAAAAAGACCCGAGGTGAAGATAGTTGAGGCTGCTGAATGCTTTCCAACTGCAGACTTTATCTAATCTTTTGTTCGAAAACATACCACCATGCAGACGCAATTGCCGCAAGTTAGGGAATCCTTCTGAATCAAGGAATGGAGCCATCCCTTCCTTTGAGAAGTCGCACCGGGCTAAGCTGAGAGACCTTAACCTCTGAGTCAGCGAGGATATGGCGATGAGTTCGGCACAACTGACACCCAATGGCACCTGCCAGTGCAGATCTTCGAGTTGCTCGAGATGAGGTGAATTTATCAGTACATCCAATGAACGCTCCAGGCGTCGCGAGGAGTTGGCCGGCCCTAAGAGTACCATGGAGAGTCGCTGTAAGTTCTTCAACTTGGGGGATTTGAGCCACCGAAAGAAACTTGAGTGGTCGCTCGTTGATACTCGGAGGGCCAAAGACTCAAGACTCGAGATGACGGGGCAGGCCGCGCCCGCGGCGAAGTCTCGGATCTGTAAGCCAGAACCCCGCATGTCAAGCGACCGGAGTTCTCGTAGATGTGGAGAATTCAGAATTTCCTGACCAACGAAATCATCCCCGAAAGCTCTCTCGACGGTCAGGTGTCGGACATGACGGAGATTCCGACAAGTGGTCAATTTGTTGGGGTCGTACACGTCTGTCAAGTGAACTCGGTCAAGCGTCGGACCACGTTTGAACATCCCCGCCCCATGCTTCACGTACTGTGCAGTCGTCATCTCTATCTCACCCACAAACCCTCGCCGGAATTTATAGTTCTTGATGACCTTCGCAAACTTCGGCGTCCACTCCTCTCCGTGTTTTTGGAAAAGTTCGCACTCCCCACGTTGCAATCGTAATCGCTTCGGTGCCTCTTCGGGGAGACGCTGACGCTGGCACTGAATGCGAATGAACTCGGCGCGTTCATTCACGCCATTTTCTTCGAGCCAGTCGGCGTAGACCAACCGAGGAACGTCGTCTTCCGGAGCATCGAGGATGGCTTGGAACAACTGCGGATTATCCGGCCATACGCTCCCTCAACTTTCCGAACGAGCAAGATGCCTGTTCTCGGGGCAAATGCGGGTGTACGTTTGTTTGGGCAAAATGCCTCGTATGGTCTTGTTTTCCTCGTTTTGGTAAATTGCGTCAAGAAAGTCGGAATAAAAAGCTTGAAAGCTTCTCTTGATTGACAGACAGTTTCCTTCTCCCTTCATGTCCCAGGCCACTCGACGTTCTGACCGAGGAGTCGCCATGCCTTTCGGAAATGGGCCGTTCGACTTTTGCATCACGTTCTTCCTCTTGGCTGGGCTGATCGCATTCGTGGTCGTCCTACTCGTGGTCTTTCGCAATTCGAAGCCGGAGCCACGCCGGCGTAGAAGGCCTCCGCCGTCGGGAAGGGAAGCGGAGATTGCCGACCTCCGAGCGACCATGCGACAGCTCAACCGGTTCCGGCGACAATGGGGAGAAAATGCTGAGGGGTTGGTAGCGGTTATTCAGATGGTCGAGGACCGACTCGGTGTCCTGGATCCCATTGAACGCCAAGACTACGAACGACGGCCTGTGCGAAGAAGAGAACGAAGACCACTGCCGCCACCTCAACGTGTACCCAAGCAAAGAGAGCGAACTCCAACACATCAAGGACCTCCTCCACTCTCAAAGACAGAGCCACCGACACCACCACCTGAACCCGCAAAACCAACACAACCTACTTTTCCGGCACAAACCGTCGTCCAAGAACAAAGGGAAAAGGCAGTCACTCCGAGTGTCGTGGAACGGCTCGCGCCGCTGTTGGAAGGAAAGTCTGCGGAGGCTCATTCTTCGACGGAACAAGTCCAGATTGTTATGCTGTTCGGCCAAGCAAGCGAGAACGACCTTGAACAACTCTCGGCCGTCGCCCAGCACCATCTCGGCGACGTCCTCGCACACCTGGGGCGTTCCAAAGATGCCTTGGCGGTATACCTGCGGTGCCTGGGACAACATGCAGACTATCCTCGGTCGGCGGACGTTGCGATTGCAGCTGCCGCTGTCGCAATTGACCTCGACAAGCCAACGAAATCCGGACTCCTCGACCGGGCCGAACGCCTCGCCTCCACCGAAGAGCAGAAACGTAAATGTGAACGACTCCGGGAACGTCTCGCTCCCGTCCCCTCTCAGAAAGAACCTGCCACACCGGAGCCAATCGCGCCTCCACCTGGCCCTGTGAAACCACCCGAGCCCACACCAGCACCATCGGTGACCACCCGACCTGCTGCTCCCGAGGAAGTGCCGGAACCAGTTGATCCGGTGACAAGACGGCAAGCCCCCAGCGGATGGGGCAAATTCCTGTCGGCGTTCATGGAAGAACGGAACATCCTGTGGGGGGAACTCCTCGGCGGCCTGTTGATTGTCGGCGGGTCGATCGCTCTGGTCATCAGCCTTTGGCCCAGGTTGGAAGCCAACCCGTATTCTCCCTTCGGGATTTTCGGTGGCATCACACTCGCGTTGCTTGGAGCCGGTCTCTACAGCCACCGCCGCTGGAAGCTCGAAGCGACGAGCCGAGGACTACTGGTGATCGGGACACTTCTCGTCCCACTGACGTTTCTTGTCCTTCCCGGGATGTTACGCGGGGAACAGGCAGGGACATGGGAACTGGGGATCGGAGGAATCGTGCTCGCGGTCTTTGGTTGGTTGGTGTCACGAGCGGGACGTGTCCTTGTACCCGGAATGGCGTGGACGTTGACACTCGCCGTCCTTGGCTGCTGTGGAATGCAGGTCCTCTCGGGGTGGGCGGTTTCGGAAGACCAGACCAACTCCACGTTGTTGCTCATGATCGGGCTCGGAGTCGTCGGATTCCACGGACTCCCTTTGACCTGGGGGAACCACCATGCGAGGAAACAATCGACCTTCGGGGCAAGCGAAAGTGGCGGCATGTTTGCAATGCTGGGGCTGGCCACGTTCTCTCTTGCCGTCTGCTTCGGCTTCTTATTCGCGCGTTCTTCGGACGTCGCGTCGGCGTTGAAGGTCCTTGCTCCGATGATCTCTCTGGCAGGTGTCCCTGTCATTGTCGGGGGCTTCGTTGTCCATTCTCGCCTCGCAGGAAAACGAGAGTTGAGTTCCCTCCGGACGACAGGGACAGCCGTCCTCGCCGCCGGGGTGACGGTCATGCTCTCCGGGTTAGTCGTGGCCTGGCCCGCACCAACCCCTCTCATTGTCGTTGCGCTCATCAACTGGTGTGTCCTGACCTGGGTCGCCTTCCGATATGGACTGCCGTTCCTCCAGGCACCAGCTCTTGTGTGCCTCGGCTTCGGACTCTGCCTTGTCCCATTGTGGGGCATCCCGACAGAAGGAATCCCAGTACGGGAACTCCACGCAACCGTCACCTCGCACCTGAGTTCCTTGAATGCGGCGCTGTCCTGGACCTGCTTTGCATTGTTGCTCTGTGCCCTCTCCGAAATTTTCCTCCGCCTTCAACGGCGATGGGACGGCCTCTGCTATCTCTCGGTCGCCGCAGGAACTGCGTTGCTCGGAAGTGTTCTCGCGCTCTGCCGAGGGATAGTTGATCCTCGGCTTGGATCCCTCGTCTTTGGTCTCGTTGCCTTCGGTGCGGTTGCCGTCAACTTCCGGTGGAAACGTCAGTGGGTGACATATGTGGGGACGGTGACAGCAACGGTGAGCCTGGGGTGGCTGTGTTACTTCTGGGTCATGCTCCAGGGGGCTCATTGGTCCGTATGGTTGGGTTCCGAGAGTCTGGTCCTGGTGCTCATGGGGCTCTGTCTGTGCAGGAGATTTCGCTCTCAGGAATCAGAAACGCCGAACTTGTGTTTCCGATCTGGGTTTGGTTGGCCGTTCCTTCGAAGCGCCGAAGTCGTGGCCGTATTGTCCCTCGTGCTGGCCGGCATCTCAGGTTGGTTGCGACATTGGCAAGAGGTCCACATCGTGACAGGGTGGCTACTCGTGGCCGTTTACCTCCTGTTGACCATCGTCGAAAAAAGACATATCACGGCGACGATGTGTGGTGCTCTTCTGATAGGGACAGGGTTCGTCTGGACCGAGATCCTGACGGAACAGTTTCTGGGCAACCTCGCTCCGGTCGAGAAACTCGGAATCCTCGGTTGTGTCGCGGCTGGAAGTGCCCTTCTGCTCCAGATCGTCACGACGTCCCTGGAAGGATGGCTCCCCAAGGATCAAGAGAGACACTGGACGAAAGTCCTGCTCGGAGGGTGGCGGGAGGTCATCATCACGTCGAGCGTCCTCGGGCTCTGGTGGTCCGTCTCCAATGGCGCTTTCCTGGGGTCGTCCCTTACTCCTTATTCGTTTCTGATCCTCACGACCACGTGCCTATTTCTGACCTCCCAATATCGTCATTCGGCGTTTACCTGGGTGTCTTCGTCGTTCTTCCTCGTGAGCCTTGTCCTCGCCTTCAACCAGTGGCTCGCGGACGTGCAAGGCATGCCAACAGTCCTTCCGACTATCCTTGGTTTCCTCTTGCACGCGACCATATTGACCTTTGCAAGTGTTATCCTCCGCGGGGTGTCCGGGGCGACCCCAGATTCGGGTATCCTTCGGTATGTCACCCCATTCCGAATCAGTGGTATCATCTCAAGCTGGCTGGCCCTGCCGATCATCCTCTATCAGGGAGGTGCCACCGCAACCGCCTTGGGTCTGGGCTGGTTGGCAATCCTTTGGTTCATTGTCTCCTGGCAAGAGCAACGAAGATGGTTGTTCGCTTGTGCCCAAGGCGCGGCCTGCCTGTCGGTCATTCATACCGTCATGATCTGGCTCGGTCGGCAACCGTGGGCACCTCAGGACCTCGCCGGTTACTTTGATCCTCGCTGCCTCCAAGCGTTCGGGGTTGCTCTGACCGGACTGTCAGGGGCGTTCACCCTCGCACGGATGTTGTTCGCAGGAACAACGACGGGCAAAAAACTTCTGGCTCCGAATCTGCCAGGATTGGACAGACTGCTCCTTGGGACGTTGTTGGTCGGCTGTCTTGGTTTGGTTGATTGGGGGATCGCAAGGGCAATCGGTTTGGAACTATTTCCGGCACAAGTCGCACAAATTCAAGACCTGTGGCCCGCATTCTTCGTCCATGCCTACGGGGAGGGGAGTTGGCTCCTCGCCGGTACATTGGCGGTAGTGTTGACGTTGTCTCTCTGGCAACCGCCACCATCCCAACGGAAGTCGGACGCCGTGTTGGGTTTTGTGGTCTTGAGTGCGATCTTCGCGGCGCTCGTCGCGGGTCAAGCGGACACCGACTTTGTGACCTTCGTGTTCGTATGTGGTCTCGGAGTCGCCTGCACTTTCTTCTCGATCCTTTCATGGTCACGAAAAAGGGTGGGTGCCTTTGGACGCACCATTCGCGTGTCCGACGATTCCTTGGAGTCACTTCCTGGTTCGTTTCGAAGGTACGTCGTGGATGTCCTCGCTCTTCCGGCCCTCGTGTTGGCGTGTCTGTATTGTGGGGTGGTGTTGCAAGAGTGGACAGCACGGGGCTTCGATCCCGGAAGACCCTTCGCAGATGTGCAGTTGCTTCCCTGGGTGATCCTCCTGTTTGGATTTGGCGGGATCGCCGCTGGCCATGCCCTGAAAGAAAAGTCTGCCGTCTACGCATTCGGTGGTGGGCTGGTTGTGGCCATCGGAGCCGGATTGACCTATCCCCTTCAAGTCGCTGCCGCAAACCAATCTTTCGGTCAGACGCAGTGGGTCGAGTTCCTTCAGATGTTGACGATCGTGTCCGGAACTTGGCTGGTCGGGTGGCTTCTGGTTCGTAGAAGGGTCTATCAGGGGAACGAGGTCAAGCCGAGCCTTGTCAGTAACTTCTTGGTCCATCTCCAGCTGTCGTTCCCAGTGCTCGGCATGACCGCCTTGTTCGTCGGTGGCATCTATTACTTGACACCTCTCCCAGAGATTCCGTTTGTCCCACAGGTCAACGCACTCTTTTTCCGAGCTGACCCCTGGACCTCCGCAGTCGGCACCTGGTTGGGTTGGGTGTCCCTTGGCGTGACTTGCCTGGCGTTCTCGTTGCGACCGAGCCGGAGGTTAGGCGGACATGAATATGGGTGTCTTGGACTCGCGATTGCGACATTGGTTGCTTGTTCCTCCGAGTTCCGAGAACCCGAGACGGGGTGTCGTGCACTGATGGTGACCGTCACCCTTTCTGCCTTGCTCTGGAGTGTGATCCCCTGGGTCGTTCAGAGCTTCTCGACTTCGGCACAAGAGGACAACGGTGCAACTCGGGTGTCCTTCGTTTGGATGTGCATCGGGTGCATCTTGAGCACTGTCCTTGCGGCCCAGGCCACACTGACGTTGCATGATCATTTCTGGACGGCAGGTGCAATGGCTGCTGTCGGTGTGTCCCTGGTCCTTCATGGCCTTCAACGCCGAGACGAAGTTCCGATGTTCTGGGCCAGCGGAGCCTTTAACGTCGCAGCGTTCGTGTTGATCTGGCACTTCCACCTGCGAGAACCACTTGGAGACTGGTGGACTCAACTTGTGTATTTGCTGACGATCACGAACCAGGTGATCGCCCTCGGTTGGCTCGCGCTCGCCGGACGGTTCCGAAAGGAGGCCACTCCACAACGCCTTCAACCTTGGCTGTCCCTTCAGGTCACTCTCGGTGTCTTCCCGGTCCTGTTAGCGACTGCTGCCACTTTATACCTCACGGTGACCAGTCCGGGAAGTCCGGCGACGTGGCTCCTCGACGCCATGCGAGACAACCTCGGTCTCACCGCTTTGTCCCTCGCCATCTTGTCCCTGGGCTGGTACGTGACGATTGTGCCGAGGAAGCACCTCGTCCACTATCTCGGGGTAGTCCTGCTGCTGCTCACAGCCCATGTGACGGCGCTGGTGAGTCCACTCGATTCTGGCAACTGGCTCTGTTTCCACATCCTCGCAGGTACCCTTGGACTCCTCTCTTTGCTCCTGGCTTTCGTCGGATGGACGATGACCCAGGCAACCAAAAACACCGGACAAGAAACCGAGTTGTCACGCTGGCTTCATGACGCATTCGCCCCACTCGGAACACAGCGATGGTCCGAGGTTGGGTTCTTCCTGGTCGGCGGTCTAGCGATGCTCTGTGCGGTCGACGACCCCAGGAAACCTATCTGGGGACTTGCCCTCCTGACGCTGACGGTGATTGGCTACACGGTCGTCCTTCTCCGCAGTCGGCGGCCCGGGACGATCCACCTGGTTGGGGCGTACCTCACGTTGATGGGACTCACCCTCTGGTTATCGGTCAACCCTCTGTCGCTCGCGTCGTACCTCGGTGTCATGGTGTTGTCGTTGAGCGTGTCCGCGATCATCACAACGTTGCTCCAGCCGCTTAGCAGAGATCGCAGTCCTGAGAACTTGCTCCCATCGGATTGGCTGAGCCTGGTGGCCTACTTCCTCGTCGCCGGAGTGATCCTCGTGTTCCTATTCTCTGGGATGTATGATCATATCTTCCTTGGCGGACAGATCCAGAACAACGCGAGGTGGCTCACAAGTTTGTTCGGCCAGGTTATGCTTTGGGGAACCCTCGTCCCGCTACTACTGTGCTGGGGAAATG
>CAYYUU010000047.1:0-15276 GCA_964474955.1 uncultured Alcaligenaceae bacterium
CCTTCGTAGTGTTCGCAGAATGAGAGACACGCATTGACGATCGATTGTTGACCGGACTCGCCGGGCTTCGCAGCCGGGCAAACCCAATCAAGATCGAGGCCCTCGTTGGGAAACTCTGTCTGGGATTCCTCGTCGTTCTTGAGTTCGTCGTAAGTTCTCTCGAACGATTCGACGAGCGCTTGACCATAGCGGTCCGGCGCGTCGAAGGGATCTTCGAAACGCAGAAACAAGTCGGGGATGTCCCCACAGCCGTGGCGTTGCTGCTCGACAAATCCGAGGATGACCTGGGAGCTATCACTATCTGCAATCCAGCGCAAGAGTCGTGGTTCCGGATTGTTGGCAAACTCGTTCCAATGTTCGGCGACCCGGTCGACCCGTCGTTCGATGGCATTTTTCGGTGTTGGTGCCACGGCTGAGTTCTCCTTGAGGCGTTCGGAGAGTCGCCTTTCGCGGAGCGAAAGACGACACTCCAAAACACGAATGCAAAGACGACCGCCTTGATCCCATCTCACTCTTCCGGAGCAGACTTGGATCCTGACTTGGACTCGTCCGCCGCCGCCGGTCCTGCCGGTTCGGCTTCCTTGGCGTCCTCAGCTTCCTTCGGTTGGAAGGCTGTCCCCATGCCAGCCGCTCCGCCGGAATTGACCAGCGTCATCGGTGCCCCGAAGATGGTAACTCCTGACGCATCGAGTTTGATGAAGTTCGCTCCCTGGACGATCGTGATCTCCTGGGTCGCTTCGAGGATGAGTTTTTGCCCAGCCTTGATGTAGATTTCCTTGGACGCCTCCAGGCCGTGATTCTTCTCCACGAATTCGTACTGGTTGCCACCGATGGTCAGGGACTGGTCTCCATCGACGGCTTCGTTGCGATCCTTCATGACGTGGACGTGGTTGTTACCTTCGATCAATTCCTTCTTGTCCTTCTTGATCACGATGTCCTGGTTGCCACCTTCGCCCCCGATCAAGAGTTCCATGTTCCCTTCGATCTTCTCGACGTGGTCCTTCTTAACGGTTAGGTTTTTATTGCCACCAATTTGTTCGTTCTGGTCTCCGCCCACGCTGAGGTGTCGGCTCCCACCGATCGTCTCCATGCAATCCTTTTTGACGCGGGTGTCCGTATTGCGTTCGGCATGGATGAAAATCTGCTGCTTGTCCTTGGTATCGTCAAAACGGATTTCGTTGAATCCTTCGCCTCCAGGTGTGGTGTTCGTTTTGATGCCCGAGACCTTGTTGTCGTTCTTGTGTTTGCTGTCGAGTCCGTCGCCCAGGTACGGAGGCATCTGTTCTTCGTTGTAGACGCTGCCGACGATGATGGGTTGGGCGGGGTCACCTTCCAGAAAGTCGACGATGACCTCCTGCCCAATGCGTGGCCAGAAGGATGCACCCCAGCGTTTCCCGGACCAAACCTGGGCCACTCGAATCCAGCAAGAACTATCGGCGTTGTACTGTCCTTGCCTGTCCCAGTGGAACTGGACTTTCACGCGACCGAACCTGTCCGTGAAGATTTCCTCTCCAGGTGGTCCGACGACGAGGGCCGTCTGTGTCCCTGCGACAACGGGCTTTGGAGTCGTTCGTTGGGGCCGGAAGGGAATGTCGGCAGGCAGACACGCGAACGAGTTGGAGTATTCCGTTTCCTCCGCACCACCACTTCGGAAGCTGGCGTTCGTTGCGGAATGGTAGACGCTCGTGAGCAAATACTTGCCGTCGGCCTTGAGGTGTTTCGTCATCGTGTCCGCAGCCATCGTCTTGAGTGTGAACGTGTGACCGGACAGCATTTGTCGGCAATTGCTCGCGCCCTGGATGCGAATGCCACTGACGGCCTCTTCTTCCATCCGGAGCTTCGTCGTCCGGAGGTTGTCCTCGAAGACCTTTTCCAGTTCCGCTTTCTGGTCCCCGCCTCCCTTGTCCACGCCGTCAAAGCGTTGGGCATACTCGCCCGGCCAATCGTAGATCTCCAGTTCGCCATTATTGCCCACCTGGAGAGTATGAGACACTCCACCGATCTGGACACTCGGTTGAATTTTCGCCTCGGCATCGAGGTGCTTTCGGGGCATCTCGAAACGATAATCCCAGAGGGTGTATTTCCCCGACGTGATGCCCTGACTCTTGGTCCAATCGTAGATGACGTCTTCTTCGAGCACTTTGGAGGGAAGGTCGCGAAAAATGATCGTGCTACCGGTGGGCAAGTCGACGTGCCCACTCGGGTTGTCCGAGACGACCATGGGATGTTCTCCATCGGCGGGCTTGAAGTAGTAGTACATCCCTTCCTCTTCCAGGAGGCGGCAAGCAAAGTTGAAGTCGGTTTCTCGGTACTGGACGCAGAAATCTCGTTTTTCGTAATTCCCTTCGAGTTGGAATTTGACGTCGAGGCCCTGGAGGACCTGTTTCAAGATGTCCGGCACGTTGACGTGTTGAAAGATGCGGCTCTGGGCACGCTGCGTCCAGAGCCAAAACACGGGCACAATTTCCATCTGAAATTCGGTGAACTCCGCCCCGCTTTCACCCTGGCTAAGTTGGCTGCAGATGCCGTTGAAATATCGGGGGCTTCCGTCCGCCAGGGCCATCGTCACGGTGATGGATTGTCCGAGCAGTTTGTCGAACGTGACCTGATCGACCTTGTCGTTGGGGGCGACCAAGTTGAGGGTGTACCGGAAGAGTTGCGAGAGGCCCTCACTCCCGGAGAATCCGGTCAGGAGTAGAACGTCTTCTCCGAGCGGCGTGTTGACGACGAGGGGACGTTGCTGTTGCGAGTAGGCTGTGCTCACGGTATTGGCTCCTGTGCGTCGCAGCTCCGGCTTCCCTTCAGTGCTCGGCTCTCTCCGAAAGTAGTTGAGTCAGTGGACGAGCTTGAGATGAAACGAGTTCGAATTCGCGACTTGCTGAAGTTGGCCAATCGCTGGCGTTCTCGAGATTGAGGGAGGCATCGGAGGACGGCCTCTTCGGTGACCCATCCCGCACGGATGAGTCGGGGTCCACGTAATTTATGCGTTTTATCCGAGAGTCCCGGACAGGACCAATGAAAAAAGAACAAAGTTTTGCGGGCGGATATGATTGGAGGTCCGGGCGGGCGTACCCACCAGAGTTGGATTGGGGAAGGTTGCTTTTCGCTCCGCGAAAAGTCACTCAAGACGAAAAATTTTTTGGGGAGCGAAAAGCAACGTTGCGATCCTCGTTCCGGGTCATCGATCCATCCACGCCCGCACCGAACGGCCGACGTTCTGCTGTTGCTGTTGGTTGTACGGCGACTGCGTCTGACGAGTAACGGGTTGGAACTCGACAGTCTCGTAATAGGTGACGGGTTGAGGCGAGTTGTTCGTGGTCCCGTAGTACTGGGCCAACCGGTTAATGAGGCCACCGGAATATTGTCGAGGCGCTCGTTGACGGGGAGCTTGTTGTTGAGGCATTCTTGGTTGTGGGTGTCCCATGTAAATGATTTGAGGTTCGGGGCTGTCCGCGTAGGTTTGGTTGGAACTCCAAGTCCCAGGCTGCACGGTCGTGGTCGGTGTGTTCCAGGCTCGACCGATGATGTCGAGAACGCCGCTCGGTCTCTTGTGATGTGGTCCCTGGTGCGTCGGGTTCGTTTGAGTGCGGTTCATCGTTTTCTTGGCGTACGTCGCCACTCGGATCATCGGCAGCTTGCCCACTCGTTGGTAATAGGAAGCTTTTCGGATCGAGTGGTCGAGGGTTCTCGGTGGCGCAGCCTTCGCCGTTTCTTTTTTCGCGCCTTCTTTCTTTTCTTTCGGGTCGGGGACTTTCTTGGTTGGGGGCGGCAACGGAACTGGAGCCGGTTCCATGGGAATCGGATGGCCGATGACCGGAGGGCCCAGCGGACCGGGATCTCGGAGACACGCCAGACAATGTTCCAGGGAGACTCGGGCCGCTTCTCGGACTCGCTTCGAACGCTCTTCGGGGAAGCCATCACGAGTGCTCCCTGCCACGGTGATGCTCATGGCTTCGATCGTTTTGGGAGTGCAACAGCACCCACGCCCCAACGCCAACGCCGCTTCGAATCGCACGCACTCGTTCCTATCGCCCCGCAGCGCGAGGATGAGCGCCTCCTCGGCTTCGGGCCAACGTCGACAATCGACGGTGCTCAGGTAGCGGACTGCCGCTCGCCTTTTCTTTGCCTCCAGCTCATCCGCTTGAATCCTCGCCGCAGCTCCCACGGCGGAATCTGCTGGTTGTGCCAAATCTTGTTGTAGCGGTGCGGCGCACGGACTTGGGATCAAGCCCCCCGCGAACGCATTGACCGGCCCCAGAAGAGACCCATAGATTTTTCCGCAAAGCGAGTTGCAAAAGCGTGCTCGTTTGGCTTCGCGTTGTGCCGGCGTTCGCGTGATGAAACTATAGAGATTCCCACCCCCGGCAGCGGGCGTTGCGACGGCTCCGGGTGCGGCCGGGGCCACGGGAGCGACCGGAACTGGCGGTCCGACCGGGGGTGGCACTTGCCCCCAGGAGATGGAAGTGAAGCTCAACAGAAGTAAAAAACTCAGTTTTCCCCGAAACAGATTTATGCGCGACATTCCGATGCCCTCCTGTGAGCACTGGCGGGTTATTTGATCGCTTCGGTCGTTCGAACGCACGCGAACTCGGACCCGTCTGGGTTTTGGGTTACGGTACCGTAGGACAGGTTACAAACCTGTCCTACGGTCCCGATTCCAAAATTCAGAGACGACTCCTCTCGAATCTCACACGCACGAACCGAACCTTGCGGTTGTTGAGTTCAAATTGTCTCTGAATGTTCCATTCGGCGCTTGTCAAGACCAGTCTTCAGGAAAGCAAGGAAAAAACGAATGATCCGCAGGGTTTGCCTTGTCAATCCAGGGTCTTTCAAATTCGCAGAAATTTCGTTCAGGTTCTATTGGATCAAGCAACCATCGATGGATGGCTTGTTTCTACAGGAACAGGGTTGATCGAGAATTTGGCCTTCCGGTGAGAAATTGCATACGAGAAGTATAAATATACTTGTTGTTTTGAAAAAAATGTTTGAAGGGATTGTTAAGGGATTGTCGAAGATGAATGAGGTAGCAAGTTATTGTTGTGGCCTGGGTACAGATCATCATCAAGAATATTTACCGTTCGACGACGCCCTCCGGTTTCCCGCGTCGAGGAAAAGGAGCCCCTCCCATGCGACGGATTCAGTGGATGTGGATAACGTCCCTCGCCTATGTAATGACTTTGCTCCCCGGTGTAGCTTCTGGGCAAGGTCTGCTGTGGCGGAGCACCTCGGGTAACTCTCGTAGTTCCCAGGATAGCCCCTACGCCTCACCCTACCAGGCCCAACCAAACTCGCCGAACCGACTCAGGACAGTGAGTTCTCATGGAGCCCAGGGTCATGGCTCTCCTCGTCTCCGGTTCGGAGGACAAAGGTCGGGCGTCTGGCCTCAAGGAGCGGACCCTTGCCGGATCGGTCCACCACAACCAAGGACACCTTGTCCTATCCCCAATTTTCCGATCCCGCTCCCCCCGCAACCGTACCCAGTGTCACCGTACCCAGTGTCACCGTACCCGGTACAGCCGAGTGATCCCTCTAAGAAACAAAAGCCAGGGGAACAACCTCCGATCCGTCCTGATCCCCAAAGTCCCTCTCCCTCGCCGACGCAACCAACGCAACCGACGCAGCCTACGACTCCTTCGATCCAACCGGGGACAGGCGATTCTTCCCTCTCCCCCGAGAGCTTCGCACAGGCCCCACAGGCAGGGACCTCCGCACCTGGTCAGTTCGCAACGAACATGTACGGCGATCAGTTCAGCGGGGGAGTCACGATGAGCACAATCCCGGTGGCCCAGAACGTGACGATCACGGCGGCGATTGCGACGGACGGTTCGCTGACGCTGACGGCTCCTCCCTTGCCCGGAAATGACGAGCGGGTGTTGTTCGTCACTTCTCCGCAAGGGGACTTGGGCAGTATCGTGATTGGTCCGGGTGGAGCCACCGGGAACATTCCGGTCAATGAATTTTTCCGATCGGTTTCTCTGAATCGTGCGACCATCCAGGCACTGCGTCTAGGCAGCGTCGTGGTCCTGGACCCCACGCAACCACTCACGCCTTCGAACCTGGCCGCAGGGACGACGGGATTGCAGATTGGCAACGGGGTCGCCACGATCACGAGTGACGTGATCACGAACGAAGGGAACTTCATCGCTGGCCGTGCCGACTTGACGTACGACCAGGTCACCGTCATCGGGACACCCAACCCGAGTTCCGGGGGAGTGGTCGGCCTTGTCTCGATCGCCGACGACTTCAACCCGTTCCCCGTGAATCGATTCATCTTCAACTTTGACTACTTCCAAAACACCTTGATCACGACGGGTGGGTGGGACGTCTATCGGTATGTCCTGGGGTTTGAGAGAACGTTTTTTGACGGGCTCGCGTCGGTGGAACTACGTTTTCCGTTCGCCGCGACTCTCAATTCCGACATCGATTTCCAGGGCGAGAGTACCTCCACCGAGTTCGGCAACGTTCGTTTGCTGATGAAAATGTTACTGTACCAAAGCGAGCGGTTTGCACTCTCGGGCGGACTGGCGATGCACTTCCCGACGGCCGACGATACGCGAGTTTCTCGCCTCGATGGAACACCTTTGGTGGAATTCAACAACGAGGCGATTGTGCTGACGCCTTATGCGGGTCTGTGGTTTGCCCCCACGAAGCGGCTGGGAGTCCAGACCATGTTGGCCTTCAACGTGGACCCCAACGGGAACCCAGTGTTCGCCAATTTGGACAATCAAGGATTGCGTCGGGTTGGTCGAATCTCCGGTCCGACCACTATTCTATCGAGTACGCAGCTCAGCTACATGATGATCCAAAACAACGACCCCAGGAGTGCCATCCAATCTCTCGGACCGTTCGTGGAGTTCCATTATCGCAGCATGCTGGAAGAACCGGACCTCGTCCGTGTGGGGTCGTTTGCGATTGGGGTCAAACAGATTGGTCGTCAAGAAATGAACTGCTCGGCGGGTGTGACAAGCCGCTTTGGAAATCGATTCATCTTCTCGGCGGGTGTCGTCATTCCGCTTGGCGGAGAAGAGGACCGAACCTTCGACTTCCAGGCCGGAATACGTTTGAACGTCTTGTTCGGCCCAAGCGTGAATACTCAGATACCGCCGGTTCTGTTTTAGGGAATTTCGAAGAGGGAAGTGTGTATTGGAAAGTTGCTTTTCGGTCCATGAAAAGATTGTAAAGACATAGAATTTTTCGCGGACCGAAAAGCAATTTTCTCAAACCTCGCCGTGCCTCAATCAAGGATGGTGGTGATGGTGATGGTGATGGTGACCTTCGTGGTGACCACGAACACAACTCGGACAGGGATTAATAATGTGTCTGTCCCGAACCACCGTCGTCGGCGTGGGAACCACGAACCTCCTTTCCTCCAAATCGGTCTTACACTCGATCAAGATGTTCTTTCGTGTGACCGGTTCGACTCCTTCCGTTAAATACGGGACACGCACCTCGACTTCCCGGGGTTCGACCACCAGTTTGAAGACTGTGTCCTTCTCCACCCGCATCTCCGTGACGGGCTTCATGACCGTGGTGCAATGACCTGTATGTGGGTCGGTGACTTGACACGGACGGAGGGTCACCACGGGTACTTCCTTGAGCACTTCACAGGGTTTCAGCACGGTGTCGTAGATGATCCGCTTTTCCACCCGGTAGTCGATTTTCACAGTCGGACGATTCGTGGTGACTTCGACCTCACGAACCCGGAGAGTTTGCACCGGTTTCGTCCGGATGACCTCGAGGGGCTTGATGGCCGTGCAACCTGGAGCCGCGACCGGGGTAGCGGTGGGAAGCACAGGTCCCGATGTCACAACTTCGGAAGGAGGCGGAAGTACTTCAGCGGGGCGCTTCTGCTGTGCCCCTTCCTTACCAAGAGGCTCACCGAGTTTTTCTTCTTGCGCTTCGGCCGTGGATCGGCCGACCAACAGTGCGAACAGCACACAACACATGACCATTCTTGGCATTCCTCAGTTCCTTCCGGTGGTTGGGAGTGATTGATAGGTGGGCGGAAAAAGTAGTAGGCACACTCCGTGTGCCGTTCTCCTTTGTTTTGGTCACGCCACACGGGGTGTTCCTGCTACTTCACCTACTCACTTCTGCATAGTTTGGAGGGAGTATCAACTGTAATTAACGTTCCCTCCAAACTTCTTGAAATCAAGCTGGACCACCCCAAACGCCCAAGAAAACAACCAGGGACAATCCTGACGTTCGTTACAAGTCGCGGAGTGACATATCGAGGCATAGCGCTCCGTTCGACTTCCCTGTATAATCGTTACAGAGCATAGATTCCATTTAATCCTCAAGAGGTCTCCAGTATTGATCCGAAAAGACAACAGGAAGATACAACACGGGACTGTAATTGATCCGACGACCCAAGTTAACACGCCTAGATTCCTCACGGCTATCGTTGAGTTTGTCCGCACCTCTCCTGGCGCCGATGTCGAACGCCGGGAGTCAGCCGAGCGATATATACGACGCACCGAAACAGTGGCTGGATTCTACGGCCTTGTGGTGTGAAGGAGAAAGACGATGAACAGCCCTCAAATGGGGATTGGAACTACGTGGATTAAACCCGTCCTTGTCCTCGGATTGCTGCTGTTGTTAGGTCAAGGGTCGTTCGGACAAACCGAGAAGGTCCAAGCCACGCTCTCTCCCCCGCAAGATTCCACGATGGTGGACCCGAACGTGCAACAGGCGACATGGTCCTCGTCTTCGTGCGCGAGTTGCGGATATGCTGCCCCCGGGCCTAAAGGTTGTTGTGGGGTCTGTCCGAGTTCCAGTTGCGGGGATTGTTGCACCCCCGGTCGGACCCACTGTTGCAGCATTTGTGATGAGAGTGCGGGACCCTGGAAACAAATTTGTTGTGGTCTCTACCACGGCATTTGTTGTCCGGACCCTTGCTACGAACCTCGTTGGCTCCCCGAAGCCAACGCAGCCTTCTGGGTCGATGACGCGCGACCGGTGAGTCACCTCCGACTACGGTATGACGGGTTGTTCAACGTGCGCACTCCTGACCGGGCTGAGTTCTACGTCGGCAACGATGGCGACACGCTTCGAGAGAAGGCACACATCAACGAGTTCCACATCTACAGCGAAACGGCCATCGGTCAGAAGTTTGCTTTTTTTATCGACCTGCCCTTCCGCTCCTACGAGCAATTCCAATCCGACGGGACCACTGACTCGAGTGGTTTTGGGGACATGAGTTTGGGAACGAAGTCCGTGTTGCTCGACAGCGAGATTTGGGTCGTGACATTCCAGTTCAAGACCTACATACCCACGGGTGCCGTCAGCCAACGACTCGGAACGGGACACGTCACGCTCGAACCTGCGATCTTGACCTACACCAAGATGAGCCCAGATTTCTATATCCAGTTCCAGAGCGGGCTGTGGATTCCGATCAGCGGAACTTCGAGTCACGCCGGGAACGTCTTGCACAATCGCCTGAGTCTCAACTATGTGTTGTACCGAATCCTTCCCGACGTACCGCTAATCGGCACGCTCGAGTTCGTGAACTACAACGTGCTCAGCGGCGGTTTTGACGACGAAGGTGTCATCGGAAGCGGAAGCGGCGCCTACTTTGGGATCGGCCCCGGGATCCGATTGGACGTCTGCAAAAACATCGATATCGGTGTCGCAGGTCTGTTTTCTGTGACGAACAATTTCTATGAGTCAGAAGCCGTTCGGGCAGAATTCCGCTGGCGATTCTAGACCCCAGGGTCTGAGGTTTCCGTAGAACTGGCATCTTGCCTGTTCAGGCCCCCTTGGAGCAGGCTCGAAGCCTGCTCTACGGTCCAACCGACTCCATGGTTCAGATCACCGTCAAATAGAAGCTCCGAGTAGTCGTCGAGACACCATCGCCCACACGCACTGTGACTTCGAGTATGCCCTGATAAGCCTCGGCCAGATCAATCGTCAACTGCCCTGCAGCAATAGACGCAAACACACTCGCGGGAGCCGGAGATTTGCTTGCTTCGTGGAGCTGGGTCGGATCGTCCCAAACTTCCGACCCAAGAGACGCAATCGGAGTTTCGTCGAGCGTGTATCCGTCGGACCTATACAAGTCACCGTTGGGCAGGAGGGTATACCACTGGTTCTCTGCGAAGCTGCGAATCCACTTTTCACTCAACCCAAGGTGGTCCGTGTAATAGCTTCCGCCCAGCAGACCTAATTCTTTTTCCTGGTCCAGGACGTACGCAGCACCGACCTGGGCGACTTCGACCTCATAGGTCAGATTGTCCCCGTCATCGTCCTTCGCGTCGAGGTCCAGTTCGCGCGGGAAGTCACCTTGGGACAGTGTGAGGTCCGGCAGTGAGGAAAGGACCTCAGGCGTCAGGTTGGTCGTGGTGATCTTGAAATTCTGCGAAGTACTTGCAAGGCCATCGTTCACTGTGACCTCAACAAGCCACATGCCAAGGAATTCAGCAGGGACATCGAGCAACAACACGTCGCCTGTGATCATCGTCTCAACAGAAGGCACACTTGGGGCTGGAGCTTCGTGGAGGAGTTTTGGGTTGACCCAAACTTCGTGACCGAAGTTGGCCACCTTCGGCTTGAGGGTGTGTCCCGTGACGGGATGGAAGTCCCCATTTCCAAGCACCACGTACCATCTCTCCTCGGCTTGACTCCAAATCCATTTCTCGTTGCGACCCAGATAATTCTTGTAGTACGACCCACCTAATTGCATTAATCCGAGCCGTGAATTCCACTCATGCAGTTCGTCCCAACCACGAACGACAACATCGAACTCGATCTCGTCCAAATCTGTATCCACCGCCAAAAGGGGCACAGCTACCATTCCGTCGTTGTGAGACTGAGTTATATCATGAAGTTCGACAAGGAACTCGGGTGCCGTGTTTGTCGTTGTGACCAGGAAACTTTGACTGGTCGAAGTGGGACCGTCGGTGATCGTCGCCGTCACTCGGAAAGTGCCCACCGTTCCCTGTTGTGGCGTCAAGGTCAGCCCGTTCCCTGAGATGTCCACGACCACGTTCGGCGCGGCTGGTTCTGGTGCGTTGTGGAGTAACTCCGGGTTCGCCCATGTCTCTGGTCCCACGTTCGCGAGCTTTGGACCCAAGACATTCTTGGCGGAGGGATAGAGACCCCCATCAGGCAAGATGACGTACCAGCCATCGATGTCACTCCAGATCCACCTTTCGTTATACCCCAGATAGTTGGTGTAGTAGCTCTTGAATCGCCGGAACTGTTTCGCCTGATCGAGTTCGCGAAGGACGTCATACCCTTGGACCTCAGCCGAATAGGTTACGGTACGTCCTGGTCGACTATTCCCTTCCAGGGAGATCGTCAACGGCAAGTTGTGACTCGAAACTTGGTCCTCGATGGGTTCCAGAGTAGGTCCGGGCTCTTCCGTTCGGGTCATCATCAATGATTCTTCAAAGAGCAAACTAGGGTTCGCATAGATCGCTGGGTATGTCGTCGCGACGGGTGTCCCGAGGGACCTGGATACCCCCTCCCATTGGTAGATCGTTCCGTCTGGAGTGATCGAATACCAGTCCCCCATTCGATCCAAGAACCACTTCTCGTGGAACCCGTAAGAGTTCAGGTAGAAGGACGGAGAGGGACGGAAGCCGTATTCTTGAGCGAGGTTCGAAACCGAATCGTCAATCACATATCCACTCAAAGTTTGGGCCACAGTCCCGAACGTCCCTTTGTGGGCAAAGTGAAGTTCTGAGGTGGTCGAGACTCCCAGAACTCCTCCGTTCGCCGCGGGATTGTCCCCGTCTCCCTCGTCGACGATGAAGAGCAGGTCTTCCGCACCCTGCATATCCTCGAAGATCTGAGTGGCCTCTGCTTGCGTCAAGACACCACCACGAGCCAGGGCAGCGGAGACAATCGCCGCGAGGGTCAGACTCGTGGGAACGGCGCTGTTAACATTCCCCTCCATCAAATTGATCATGACCTGATTCACAGCCGGGCCGAAGGTGGTTGGCTCCAGGTCGATGACATCCTGATCGACACCGTCAAACCGAAGGGACAGGGTCGCGCCGACCTCAACACTGTCATCCCCCTTCGTCCCATTCACTTGCACGGTGTCAACATTTTGGATCAAGCCTCGCTGAGCATTTCCGACGATCGACGGGCTGTTGAAAACGATCAACACAGCATCCAGGATTTCGAGCCCTTGACCTTGATTCCCTTCCGACGAGAAGGTGCTATTCAGGATGACCGAAGTAGGATCGAAGAAACCAGGAGACGTGCCCAGGACAGACAGGCCGTCGTCAAGATTGTTCGTCGTCGTGACCTCGTCCAACGTGACGTTTCCGCCAACGTCAGTGAGGTTGATGCCGTCGGTATTGCCGGTGAACACTGCGTTGGTGAGTGTCACCGACCCCGACCCGTTTACGGACAATCCGTGGTCCGTGTTGGTCGTTGCCGTGACGTTTCCAAGCTCGACTGTGCCCACTCCCACCAATTCGATTCCATCGCTGTCATTGTTTTCAAAGTTCACGTTGTTGATCGTGATGCCCGAACCGCCTACCTGGTTCCGAATCTCCACGCCGTTCGCGTCGTGACCGGTGATAGAAAGCGTGGGACCTGCGGTGTCTCCAAGGATGACGTTACCGATGATACCGTCGACGAAAATTCCATTCACCTGATGACTGTTGCTCCCCGGACCATCGGAGTCTCGGATCACAGTTCCCTGAATGCCCAAGAATCCGTCGATGGCAACATTTCCAGGAAACAAACCTGCAGTCAATCCATTGCCGACCCCATCACCGTTGGCGTCGTTGTCTTCGAGAATCGTTCCGGTCAAGATCACGTCACCGAAAAGACTATCGAGAACAATCCCCCCATCTTGGTTGTTCGAATATGTCCCATTCGTGTCGCCCAAGAAGTCCGCCTCAGTCACAGAGACTCCTATGGCGTTCCCCGTGGCGGTGACTCCGTTCAACAGCAGGACGCTCACGTTGAAAAAATTGAGTCCATCGCCAAAACCATCTCCGTTCGTGTCGTTGTTGTTGAAAGAACTATCTGTGATGCTCACAGGGAACGCGTTCAGGGCCCCGTGCGCGAGTACCAGGCCGCCGTCTTGGTTGTTGTTCGCTGTGCTGTTGGAGATCGTGAGGGTCCCACCGTGGGTGAAGACGGACACTCCGAAGACATTGTTAGTGTCTGCTCGGACGTTCGTGAGAGTGATATTCGTACTGCCCGTCAACGAAGTAATTCCACTCACACCATTGGTGGCGGTCAAGTTCTGGAGCACAATATCAGGAGCTTGGATTGTGATGACGTCAGCGATACCTCCTCCGTCAACGGTCGTCGTCGTACTGCTGGCGCCGTTGATGGTCAACCCGCTCTTGTTGACAACTACGTTCTCGTTGAACGTGCCAGCCGCAACGTTGATGGTGATGTTCGGAAGTGCCACATCGACACCGTCCTGAATACTCCCAGCGGAACCAACGTCAACGGTGCTCGCCGTCCCTGTGAGGTTCGGAGTGTTGATGTCCGCGTTGAGAAACACCGTCTCGACATTCAAGGTCACCATGTCGATCGTGGCGTTCGGTGCGTTCCAGGTGAGGGAATCGGACCCGGCACCACCTTCGAGGTTCAACGTCGTCAGGACCGTTGCTCCTGTCCCGTCTGCGGTGATCTGATCGTTGCCCTCAAGCGTGTCGATCAGATACGTGGCAACGTCCACCGCCGAGAACGGAACGCGGGTAAGTGTCGACGTCGCGTTGATGAATGACGTCTCGTTGTCACTGAGGAACATCAAGGCGAGCGTGTCCGCCTCCGTTGTCCCCACATAGTTCAGCGTGTCAGCACCTCCCTGACCGTTGACCGTGATCTGGGGATCATCTCCAGTGGCATCCCCCAAGTTCTCGAACGTTAAGGGCAACAACGAAGTTCCGTTGGCCGTCGCCGTGATTTGTCCCGAGTCGGCAGCATTTCCTGGGAGATAACTGAACTCCTCATCTGTTGCCGCCCCTCCGTTGAAGCTCACGCTGTCGCCACCACCGAGACCATCGATGGCGGCAGTTTCCAGGTCCGTCAGTGTGTAGTTCGTTGTCGTGCTTCCGATCGTCAGGTCAAGCAACGCATCATTCGTATCCGAGGGAGTGTAGCTGAACGTGTCCTGGCCGTTGCTGGAATTGACCAAGATGGCATCAATACCCGTCCCGGCATCGATCAGGAAGGAAGGTTCGAAGGCTCCATTTTGGTTTGCAGAGTAGCTATCCGCGCCGTCGAATCCTGGCAGGAGGAACCGACTCGTTGGTCCCAGACCGTTCGACGTGATGGGAACCCGAGTGTTGAGTTGAATCGTGGATGCGTCAGAATCGGCTGCGACGGTGGTGACGGTGAAGGTGTCCGCGGACGACGTCCCGTTGACAGCAATCGTGTCACTCCCACCATCACCGCTCGCGCTCGCGAGCCCAAGTATGTCGACCGCAAGCTGCTCAGGATCGGTATAGTTCAAGGTCGACGAAACAGCCCCAGCCTGCGAATAGTTGACGATCCCTCCACCGTCGGTTGACCCCGGCAAGAAATTGAAGGCATCGTTGGAGGTCGTGACGTCGAAGGCAATGGTGTCGCTGCCTGTCCCCATCTCGGCATCGATAGTCATCGACCCATCGACCCGACCAACGACATTCAGGACATCGTCTCCTGAGAGGAGATCGAACGTGATCGAGTTGAATCCGATAATGTCTCGGACTCGGTACAAGAGTCCGCTGGTGTCGGTGTCCGCCACCGTCACGAGAGGTTCAGCCACTGTCCCTGCGTTCGTGAAATCGGCATCGATCGTATCGTTGCCACTCGTATTCGGATTGCTCGTGTCCGTCCCCAACAACGTCAGGGTGTCGGTATCGGTCGTGAACCCATCATCATCAAGGACAATGATGTCGAGGTTGTTGACGTAAGCGATGTCCACGATGACCGAGTCGTCACTGTTGTTCGTGACGACGACCTGACCAGCTTCAAGGGCCGTGGGGGTGATGACAATGTCTTCGGAGACCGGACCGCCGAAGAGGGCGGTATGGAGGATGAGGAGGTCCTGTTGGGCCCCGTCGTCACCGTTCGGAATGCCTTCGTTGAAGTTGACGGCGATCCCCCAACCGAGAGGCGAGGCATCTGCGTAAGGAGTGAGTTCCAGGGTGTCGATATTGTCCGCCGATCCACTCACTGGTACGTCAGGGACATTCAAAGGCGGGCTATTGAGATCCTGCCCAACGAGGTCAAACCCGTAGGCATTCAGAGTCGCGACCCCGTTGAACAACAACGGTGAGCTGCCGTTGATCTCGACTGTCCCATCCTGGAAGCCAC
>CAYYUU010000048.1:0-15254 GCA_964474955.1 uncultured Alcaligenaceae bacterium
ATGTCAACGCCGTGTTCTTTCTTGATCAACTCCAGGAAGTAATCCATCAGTCGGCGGTCGAAGTCATCACCACCGAGAAAGTTGTTCCCGGTGACGGCCATCGTCGTGAGGGCCCCGGCGAAGCAGTCGATGATCGTGACGTCGAACGTCCCGCCGCCGAGGTCATACACGAGAATTTTTTCGTCACGTTGCGGACCATACGCCATGACAGCGGCGGACGGCTCGGGGAGCAACTGTTGCACCTTGAGTCCGGCGATCTCTCCGGCGCGATGGGTAGCGTCCCTTGCGGCGAGCCCAAAGTACGCGGGGACAGTGATGATGGCTTCGGTCACCTTCTCGCCGGACTTGTCCTCGACCTGTTTTTTGAGGACCTTGAGGATCTCCGCCGAAACTTCTTCGGGGAGCCAGTTGTTGGGTCCGATCTGGACCCGCTTTTGTTCGCCCATGTATCGCTTGATCGAGCGTATCGTGCCGTAGACGTGCGGGTTGTTTTTGGCGTCGATCCCGACGATCAACTCTTCCAGGTCCGAATCCCACCCGACAGCCGACGGAAGGGTTCGCTGGCCCATGGCATCTTCGACTATGACGGGACGCCCTTTCAAGACCGCGACCGCAGAGTTGGTCGTGCCCAGGTCAATTCCGACTGCTACCATGTGGTATTTCCTTTCGTTGTCGTTACTGTCTTGGAATCAAAACTGTTCCGTGTTGCAAGGCGGGGCCCGAACCTGCGGCCACTACACCAACACCTCACCCCGTTGTACCGGTTTCAGCTTACTATTTTCCTTCGTGACCCACAGGCCTCGAATGACTTCCTTGATGACGAGGTCGCCGCCCTTGGGATCGTTCTTCACGCCGACCCAACTTTTCACGAGTTGCCCTTCGTACTCAAGGGTTTTCAGATCTTGGCCCTGGAGCGCTACGTGGTGGATTCCGAGATTGTCGAGTGTGTTCTCAGCCTGGTGGAACAATCGCCGGAAGGCCGCGAGCCATTCGGCTCCGGTTTCGCCGAGCTCGAGCCTCTTCTTGCCGCCCGAGAACAACCGCGAGAAGAACCCCACTTTGGGCATGGGACTTTGCGACACTCCGGCATGGATCTCGGTGTCGTGAACGAGTCGCTCGAACTCGTCGACGATACCCACGATCCCTTGCATCAGTTTCATCTGCCGACGTTGAGTTTCTTCGGCCTGCTCTTCGAGCTTGAGTTCGGCCTCGTGCGATTTTTGGGCGTGGATCGTCATGAGCCCGCGCATCCCGATGAGGTCGAGCAGGCGATTCATCGTCTGGTCGGGGTCGGGAGGAGTCCCGCCGGTCGTGTCGACGTGGAACTCTTCCGGATAGGGGAGAGGTGTCTCGGAACTCATTTGGACGGCCCTTTGTTTGTGCTCGTTTTGTGGCCCTTGGGCAATTGCAGACATAGCTGTTGTCCGGAGTCGGGTGGGCTTTCGGAGGAATTAGAGTCACATTTGAGAGAGCCCAGGAAAACCAACCTTTTGCCTGAGGGCAAAAGCATGCCACCCAGACTCATTGAAACTGTCAGAGTGGGTGGCATGTTTCTGCTCTAAGCAGAAGCATGGTCAGGGTCTGGTACCTGAATTGTTGCAAACGCGACTCTGATTCCTACGAGTGCCCACCCGGCTCGAAACCAAACCTCAAACTTTTCTCAATCCCGCCAACAAATCAACTCTGCAAACTCCTCGATGTCCACCCGTTATAATTCAAACACCTGGTCGAGTTCAAGGATCGGTAGCGGTTGCTCTTCGTCCGGTTCTTCGTAGAACCCCAGATCGGTTACTGGTTGGATCGGTCCGTAAATCTGTCGCAGTGGCGACGGCACGAGGTCGTCGAATTTCTTTTGGTGTCCTTGCGCGCCGAGCAGTTCCGCCGTGATGGACTCGTCCGACGGGGCGATCCGTTCGGCATAGTACGCGCACAGGTCCGTGAACACCTGGTTGCCAAGCAAAAAGAAATCGAGCAACACTCGGTCGTCTGGACGTAGCAACTCGGCCTTGGCTTCGTCGAGGTCTTGCATCCGCTTGGCGCGTTCCTGGGTGTCCTTGATCCGACGGGCGTCGCGTTTTTCTTTGTTGTAGGCCTTCCCGATGTCTTGGGCGGTCGCGGCCATTCCCTTCTTCAATCCCAGGATGTCGTAGGAATTCGGTCGCTGATACGGGTTGTGTTTGCCGGGCAGGGACATCTTGGTTGGGTCCTCAATAGGGTGCGTCTTGGTGGATCTTGGGGATCACGTCGTTGACGATGTCGCGGATGATGTAATACGGAATCCTCCTTCCGCGGTGTTCGTGATCGATGTCGCCGAACAACTGGATGAGTCGAAACAGTCCCTCGTCGGCCGCATCGGGGTTCTGGTCCCGAACTCGGCGGACGAGGGGGTGCGATTCGTATTCGTTCGTAATCCGGTTGACCATGCCTTCGGGAAGTCGGCGCACGCGCTTGGCCATCTTGCGCCAGTCGCGGTCAAACTCGGCAGCCACTCCGAGCAGCTTCTTGAAGTCGTACACGTTCCGCGCGAGCAGTGCTTGGATGGATTCGCGAACGAGCCTTTGCCCGGCAAACTCTCGCACCTTCTTGGTGGCCGTTTCGGTCAGCCGCCGCAACATGCCGTAGTTCCCGTGCTTGGCTTCTTCGATGCCCTTGAGGACTTCGAGATAGTCGAGTTGCTCCCGATAGTTTTCGTCATCGGGATCGACGTTCTTGCTCAAGAACAGGAACATGTCGTAACCAAGGTCGGGGTCGCGAATGAAATCGATTTCGCCAAGCAGGTCGTTGACGTTGGCGATGTCCTTGAACAATTCGCGGCACGCATCCGTGCGGGCGAGCCGGACACCCTCGGCCCAGTAGTAATCGGCGTTGCGGAAGTCGTGTTCTTTGAGCGACTGAGCTGCCAGACCAATACACACCCCGGCGAGTCGCTTGGCGACCTTGTCTTCGAGTTCTTCTTCGGAACTCTGGAGGGCATATTTTTTCCCGGCGTTGTACGTCTCGATGTATCCCTTCCAGAACTCGCCTCGTTTGCGAACCCGCCCGAGCCACAACTCGTTGGCCCGCGCCCAGTACGGTTCGGCGTTGTAGTGGGCGCCCCGCATCGCCAACGTGAAGGCCTTTTGGTGGTAGGCGATCAAGGCCGACCGGATGATCGGTGCATCGGAGTCTTGGGCCGACTTGCACAAGTGGTTGAGCATCCGCAGGAGGTCTTCGTCGAGGTCGTCGCTGTTGCCGCCTTTTTGTTCGGTCGCCGTGGCCAGGTCGTGCAGAAGTCTGATGTCGCGGTCTTCGCCCCATTGCAAGGCTCGCCGCGTGAGGCTCACGAGCTGGTCGAATTTTTTCTTCTCGCCCGCCTGCTTCGCGGCCATTTTATAGACACGAAGAAGGGGCTGGAGAATCTGCCGTTGGTCGGCGACACGTGGGACGGCCTTCTCCATCTCCGCGACGGCTCCTTCGTAGTCGCCCGAGTCGGCCTTGAGAGCACCGACGATGAGTTCCGAGGGCATGCCACCGCTGGCGTATTTCATGGACAGTTCGACGGCCCACTTCTCATCGCCGCCCTGGAAGGCGTGGAGAACGGCCTGGCAACAGGCTTCGCGAAACCAAGGGCTTTTGTTGGCTTCGGGAGTGGCCAAGACGCCGTCTAGGATCTTGGCGGCTTTCGGCTTCTGTCCCTGGTTCGCTTCGCGATTGGCCAGGACAAGCGCGGCGCGAACTCCAACGGGGCCACCACGTTGGACCATCGCTTCGAGCTGGGAGATTCCTTCGGCGGGCGATGACGTTTTGGACGTCGCGAGCGCCCAACCGAACCGAAACTCGGGGTGATCTTTTTGGTTTATGAGATGCAGATACAGTTCCGCCGCCTCGGCGTAGCGACCTTCCACGCAAAACAGACCAGCCTGGAAATATCGGGCGGCTGGCTTGGGAATCAACGCAATGCCTTTTTCCAAAACGTGCAAGGCCGGTTTCGAGGCAGTCCCATTACTGCGTTCGCAAATCTGGACGCTGGCCCGGACATAACACTCGGCTAACACCTGCTTCGTGATGTTGTGCTGTGGCGCGGAGGGCGAAAGGTTCTGGAGCAGGATGTCATAAATCTGAGCGGCCTCGGCGTAGTTTTCTTCCTGGACGCGTTGGTTTCCGGCAGCTCCGTAGGCGGCGCAAACGTTGGTTTTGGCGCGCGTCATGCGGGGTTTGCTGCCGGACTTCTTGGCAGCGTTGAAGGCACGGACGAATTCGGGAACGGCCTTCTTTGGTTGTCCGGATTGATACAACGCGACGCCGCGATAGAACGCCACCTCGCTATCTTTCGTGTCTAGGTTGTGGCTCTCGTTGAGCACGCGCCATGCTTCGACCGGGAGCCCATTGCTGAGTGCACATCGCGCCCAAAGCAACGTACTCACACGTGGACGGAAGTCTTGTTTGATGCACGCGGCGAAACACTGTCCGGCCTCGACCCATTGTTTCGCGTTGAATAGGGCACTCCCCAGAGCGAACTGAATTTGTGCGTCGTCGGGTCGCGCTTGATCGGCCGCTTGGAGCATCCGAACGGCCTCGGGCATCTTGCTCGATTGGGTGTACGCTTCGGCGAGGGCCAACCGCACGGTATTGTTTTCGGGTGCTTGTTTGAGCGAACGAACGAGGTAGTTCGTGGCGTCGGCGTAGTTGCCTTCGCGGAGCCGAATGATCCCGTAAAGCCCATAGACGCGGGCTTGCAGGTCGGGACGGTCCTGGGTTTGGATTTTTTGGATCAACTCGGCGGCTTTGTGGAGGTTGCCGAGGACGATGAGTTCCCAGACGACGGCAAAGTAAGATTTTTGGTCGAGGCGTTGTTCGAGGACGGCATTGAGTTCGTGTTGGGCCGCGGTCTTGTTCCCGCCGAGTCGCAACGATCTTGCCAGAGCCACACGGACGGGGCTCGCGTCAGGATATTGCTTGAGGTGGTCGGCGAGGACTTGTTGGGCGGAATCGGCGTGGCCGAGCTGGTGGTACGCATTGGAAATGTTCAACACGGGCCAACGCTGATTGGAGAACGTCTTCTGGGCGTACTTGTTCCACTTAATCTTGTTCTTCAGATCATCGATCCGCATGTCCGGGGCGACCTCGCAAGCCGTCTGCAAGGCCTCAAGGATGCGGTCGTAAGTCTCTTGCTCGACCTTCCCTTCGAGACAATCGAGATAACATTCTACGGCGTCGATGGAGTTGGGATCTTTGACGAGATAGTACTCGACCATGACCTCGGCAGCTTCGGAAGGCTTGCGCCGATAGAGCTTGCGGATTTTCGAAAGGTGCTGGTCGGCTTCCCGCGGCGAGCGAGACGCCAACGCCAAAACGACGTACGCCAACGCCATGGCGTATTTGCCATTGTCGCCGAGTTTCTGTTCGTTGCTGTAGGCTTTGACGTCGGACTGAATTTGCTGGGCCATCCGCTTGGCTCGGTCGGGGTCTTCCGACACGACTTCCATGGCGCTGACGGCCTTGTTCCGCAATCGATCCTCAAACGTCATCACGAAATAGACCGCGAAGGACGCGACCGCCGCAATGATGATGAGGATCAACACCAAAATGAATATGACCATTTCACCTACTCGCGTCGATGGGGCAACGCGTCTTTGCCCGGAACAAGCAACCTGATCTAGTCAACTTTTCTCGATCATTCTACAGAATCAGATCAGAATGGAAGAGGTTTCTTGGAGTCGCAAGCCATCCCCGGTGATCTGCTCCGCCTAAGCCGGTTGCAGGACTTGGATTTGTACGTTCTTGACGATGTCCTTGACGTTCTCGCGATACTCGCCCATGTGCGGCGCGACGAAGTGTGCGTGGAGTGCATCGAGGCTTTCCCACTTCTCGACGATTGTCACCACGTTGTCACGAAGCGGCACTTGCGCCTGGCTGTTGCTCTGGACGTCGAGCGTCGGGCCGTACTCGATGCACCCGTCTTCGGCGTGGACTTTTGGCATGAGCTTGTGGAATTCTTCCAGAAAGGCGTCGCGTTTTCCTGGATGGACTTCGATGGTGGCGATGACGTGAATCATATCGGTCCTCTCCTCGTGTTGATTTTAAGTATTCGTTCCTCCCTCCGCGGGAGTTCGGAAAGTTGCTTTACCCGCGTTCAGGCACTTTGTTTTGCAAGCTTCGCGCTGCGTGCGAAAAGTCACAAAGACCAAAGAACTTTTCGCGGAACGAATGACGACATTGCAAATCCTCAAAGCCAAATTACTTTTCGCGGAGCGAAAAGCAACTCTTCTCGATGTTCCAAAAAACGACAACGATCGATCCGACGGATGCGAACACAACGGTCACTTTATTTTCGACTTCCGGGGGTTCTCATACCAAACCACATTATTACTTTGCTGTCCGGCAATCAATAGATCGAGGTCGCCATCGCGGTCCATGTCAACAGCTCGAATATCGTAGGCAGCTTGATTGCGCGCGACGATGTGAGTCGTAAAGTTACCTTTGCCGTTGTTCTCGAACCACGCCGCAATTTTGTCTCCATAAGCACACGTTGCGGCGTCAATGTCTCCGTCGCCATCCATGTCGACGACCTGCAGACAGTGCGGATAGAGCAACGTCTTGTGGATCGTATGGACCTTCCAGGTCGGACCTTCGAACCAGATGACACCTTTGCCGTGTCCGCGTGTGGCGATGAAATCCATCTGGCCGTCGCCGTTGACGTCGGCTTGTTGGATATTTGTTGCGCCGGGTTGATTCTTGGCGATGAGGTGCTTTCGCCAAACTTTCGTGGGGTCTTTGGGAGCCTCCCACCACGCGAACCAATCACCCGTTCCGGGCTTGGCTTGCTTGCCACCCTTCGCGGCCATCGCAATGTCAGGACGTCCATCTTTGTTGACGTCATCGAACCCAAGATAGTGACTCAAGCCCGGCGCGTCCTTGTTGGCGAAGACATGACGTTCCCAGTGATCTGCGTCATGAGGTTTCTTGGGGACGCGGAGCCATACCGCCGAGTTCGGAAACATTCCCACTGGCTGAGCACTGTTCGCGAGCAGGTCAATCTTTCCGTCCTTGTCCACGTCACCCTTGAGCAATCCGTGGATGCCGTTGATCTTGTTATCGACGATGTGCAACCGCCAGCGGTCCTTCAGAGGTCGCTTGGGACACTCCAGCCACACGACCCAACCAGGTTTGTAGTGCGCCCCGATGTAGTCGAGATCACCGTCACCATCGACGTCGAAGACTTCGCTGTGGATAAAGTTCTTCTTGGGGTGAACGGCGAGGACAACCTCTTCCCATTTGGGAGCGACGAACAACCGGGTCTTGTTGCCACTGCAAGCGATGACGTCCGGGAGCCCGTCGCCAGTGAAATCTCCGGCCACGGCGGTGTTCGTGTGGAGACCTTTGTGGATGACGTGCTTCTTCCATTCGCCTTTGACCGTCTGGACTCGCTTGGCCTTTTGCTTCTTCCCTTTCTTGTTCTTCTTGGGGTTCTTCCGTGTCGGGTCATAGTTGGGATTCGGCCTTGGCAGTTTCGCGCCGATGTCCTTCTGCCAGGTCGCGAGCTTCTTGAGCAACTCGGCGGTCTTCTCGGGCATCTTCTTGGCGAGGTCGTTCTTCTGCCCGATATCATTCTTCAAGTTGTAGAGTTCGGCGGTCTTGTAGTGGTCGAATCGGATCAGCACCCAATCACCATCTCGGATGGACGAACCGGGCTTCCACGTCGAGCCGTGGTAGTGCGGATAGTGCCAGTACAACGTCTGTCGTTTGAGCTTCTTTTGTCCCTTCAAGAGGGGCACCAAACTGACCCCATCGACGTGCTGTTTGGGCCTTGCCTTGAGACCTGCCAGTTCCAACATCGTGGGATAAAAGTCCATGCTGACGGCGGGGTAGTGACAGGTACTCCCGGGCATCGTCGTGCCCGGTGCTCGGATGATCATGGGAACACGGATGCCGCCTTCGTAGAGCCACCCTTTGCCTGACCTCAGTGGGAGGTTACATGTCGGTCCACCTCGTCGCCCGGTCGTGCAGAGACCTCCGTTGTCCGAGAAGAAGATGACGACGGTGTTCTCGTCGAGATCGAGTGCCTTGAGTTTCGCAAGGATTTGTCCCACGCTGTCGTCGACGGCCTTGACCATCGAAGCATACGGCGGATGGTCTTGCCGGAGTCGCGAGAACCCCTCGTGTTCTTTCTTGAAAGGGGTCTTGTTCTTGAAGAGCTTGTTCGCCTTCTCCTGGAAGTGGCCGACTCGTTTCTTGTAAGGCTGGATGGGTGTGTGGACGTTGTAGTAGGCCAGGTAGAGCAAGAACGGCTTTTTCTTGTCCCGCTTCTCCAGGAAGTTGAGTGACTCCTTGGTCAGTCGCTCGGTGAGATACTCGCCTTTCTTCTTCGACTTCAAGTTGGGGTTCGTCCAGGGTGAGTAATAGCCTCCTCGTTTGGGGGACCCCGCTTCCCACCCTCCGATGTTCGTATCGAACCCCTGATCGGTCGGCCAATGTCCCTTGCTCCCGAGGTGCCACTTCCCCGCGAAGAACGTTTGGTAACCGGCCATCTTGAGAGCCTCGGCGATGGTCACTTCGGACAGCGCCAGGTTGCTCCGGTCCTCGGGCATGAGGAGCTTGTTGTTCGGTCGTCCTCGCTGTCCCGGAATCCAATCGGTGATGTTCACTCGAACGGGATGCTTGCCCGACATGATGCTCGCCCGCGTCGGCGAGCAAACGGGAGAGGCTGTGTAGCCGTTCGTGAAACGCATCCCCGAAGCGGCCAACTTGTCGATGTTTGGCGTTTCGTAGAACTTGCTGCCGTTGCAACCGACGTCGGCCCAACCAAGGTCGTCGACGAGCAAGAACACGAAGTTGATGGGCTTCTTCTTGCCTGCGGCTTGGCTGGCAATGGGGACGAAGACTACCACGAGGAGAGGGAGTAACAAGGCGAATAGACTGCGGAGAGGAGATCGCATTAGAGTACCCTTTCTCTGGCTGAGTTCCGCAACATCGGAACGAATGTTGATACCGAGATGTGTATCTCGGAGCGCATACTTTCGAATTCTCATTGGTGCGAGTTTAACTATCACGAAAGTCAGGATAAACTGACAAATCGGAAAAAGGAAAATTCGCTGTTCGGGTCACCGCCCGGAACCCTTCCACATTCGAGACCACCATCATGGGATTCGACTGCACATTCCACCTCGTCGACGAAGAAGCCATCCGCAACGAGTTCGTGCCCAAACTCCTCGGCAAGACGACAGCGGACATCGCCTTGGACAGGGTCTTCCATCAGGCCGAGGAATTGTGGGAAATGCTTCGCTGCGCCCTCGACGATCGAGTCGATCACGAAGGGGACGAAATCTCTCCCAAGGGTGCCGGATCTCTCGTCTGTCAAGCAGCTCTGATTTATTGCTCGTGTTTTCTGCCCCATCATGAGGAGAGGGGCATTGCGTTTTCGCTCTGGTCCACAGACGAAGGAATGGACCCGTTCCCCGACAAGTTCGCGCACTCTCCCGAGGTCCTGTTCACCGAGGTGGTGGAAGCTTACCCTCAGCTCGCAGGACAATTCCTTCGTTTCTTCAAGTGGAATTACGAGACGGGGGTGTTCATTCCCGCAAAGCAAGTTCCGAAAGTGAGAAAGTGGCTCGAAGCCCAACTTCAAAAGATCGAAAAGGGATATCGTCGGACGTATCGCAGTTTGTTGGCCATGTTGCGGATGGCCGAAGAACGCAACTTGGCGTTTTGGGAAGCAACAGACTTGGCGCTCCCAAAAACGGAGGGTTTGTTCACCGCCGAATTCCTTGAGAACGCTCCCGGCGTAGCCGACCCTCACGAGCAATTCCAGTTCCCGAAATCGGCAGGAACGAAGTTTGGTGGGGTTGAGGATTTATACGCACTCGTTGATGGTCATCCAGACAACGTCACTGTCATTGATCTCTCGACATGGCCGCCGCAGTGCCACGTTCACGAACAGGCGTGGTGCTTGGGGATCGACTGCGATGCCCAGGGAAATTGGCTTTTAGTGTCCGCGTATGGTCCACAAGGATCGAGGGGACCGATCCGTGGACGTGTCCTGAAGGATCCCAGACACGACCCCATCTTCGTATTGCACATCGAGCAAGATGGTGAAGAAATTCCCATCGAGGACGGATTCCTCGTCGATGGTCGAGCGGTCTTGATTCCCAGGCAAGGCGAGGTCGGAAGTTTGGTGTCAGCCTGGATGCAAGATGGAAAGAAAATGGTGCCCGCCCCCGGCTTGCCCACACACAAAGTTCAGAAAGGAGGAAAGTTAGGGCCGAAGTCGTTTGTCAAGGGCATCGCTCGGCTCGCTGCTGGTTCGGAAGTGCTCGTCTGGAAAGGAAAAGGGTACGAGTGGGACGGCAGTAAATTTCGCCGCACCTTCGTGTTTGAGGCGCTCAACACGTACGACGATTTTTTGTCCGTTCCGGCAGGCGATGACGGGCTTTTCTACCTCGCCAAACGAGAGCTGATGGAAATCCACCGTGGAGGCAAGTCCGTTCACCGGGGTTCCAAGAAGTGGACGAACATCCTCGGAATCTCACCGGGACCCCAAGGAACCCTGCTCCTGGAGGGAGTCCACCCCACCGACGGACTCCTTGGTGTCCTGTACTTTCTGGAGAACGAGACGTTCATCCCGATCGAACCCGAACTGTTGGGCGATCAGGAGATGTATGGCCTATTCGCTTGGATTCCGACAATCGATCGGATCGTTGCCAGCACAGAAAAATCCCTCTACGCCGTGCCGACAGAAACGGTCTTGAGCTTGCCTCGCTACTCCGTGAAAACTGGACGGAAAGTGAAAGGAACCTGATCCGAGAATTTTCTGCCCTGTGAACTGTCAGAAGCCATTCAGGTATGAGTGCGTGTTCCACAGTTCCTGCTCGTATGTTCAGACGAACTGGGAAATCTGAACAGCCATTTCATATTTTTCCGCATCCTCCAAATCTGCATGCTATGGTTTCAAAAGGACCTCTCCTGCTGGAGAAACTGCGCTCCTGCGCGGACCGGCATTGATCCCCCTCCCTTACCTGCCGTCCGGAAGTTTTCCTCATGGATCCCGCACACTCTTCCAACCATCCCGACCATTCGTATTTGCATGCCTACCTCGAAGGAAGGCTCAAGGAACCCTACGCGACAGACGTGGCCAAGCACCTCGATGGCTGTGAGGAGTGTGTCAACCTCCTCACCCGTTGGATTCAAGAGGGCGTTGGGCACCTCTCGCGGTCAGCGGCGATGAGTGCCGATGCATCCGCGTTACTGACGAATTCGACGTTGCAACGACGACTCAAGAACTCGGATGCGGACACGAACACCCCCCAAGACGGCGAGAGATTCATCGAGCCGACGCTCAACATCCAGCCCAAGAAAAACACCCAGGGGCCGGTGCCGGTCGTGGACGAAAACACACCGGTGGCCGATAAACAAAAGGAAACTCATTCCGACCATCTGGCGCTCCACGATGACCGTCTCGTGGGGGATTATCAGCTCCACGAAGAACTCGGGCGGGGCGGGATGAGTGTCGTCTATCGGGCCGTGGACCTGCGGCTCAAACGAGCCGTCGCGCTGAAGATGTTGTTGAGTGGGTCGCACGCGACACCCGACGAGATGGGGAGGTTCCGCGCCGAGGCCGAAACGATCGCTCGCTTGCGTCACGAAGGCATCGTCCAGATCTATGAGGTCGGGGAACACGAATCACGTCCGTACCTCGTGCTCGAGTTGGTCGAGGGTGGAACACTCATCCAGTTCACCCAACGACGACCTCAACCGCCCAGGCATGCCGCACAGATTGTCGCGAAGCTCGCGAATGCCATCGACTATGCCCACCAACAAGGTGTCATCCACCGCGACCTCAAGCCAAGCAACGTGTTGCTCGCACCGACCCCTATTGCCGAGAGAGATTCCTCGCACGGAAGTAGTCCACGGGAATCATCTGGGGGCAAACGAACGAACGAAGCATCTCTCGATGTTGGACAGTTCCCGAAGGTGACGGACTTTGGACTGGCGAAGCAACTCGATGCCCTCGATGACAGAACGAAGACAGGAATGGTGTTGGGGACACCGTCCTACATGTCGCCCGAACAAGCCGAGGGTGACCCTCGTGCAGTGGGGACGAGTGCTGACATTTACGGGCTTGGTGCGATCCTGTATGAGTTGTTGACTGGCCGTCCTCCATTCATGTCGGACAACTCGCTCGAGACCATCCGAATGGTCCATGAGGACGACCCTGTCCCTCCTCAAAAGCTGCAACCGAACCTTCCGCCCGACCTTGAGACGATCTGCCTCAAGTGCCTGGAGAAAGAGCCACGGAAACGTTACGCCACCGCCCAAGATCTGAGCGATGACCTCCATCGATATCTCAAGGGGGAGTCCATCGTTGCACGACCCGCAGGGGTTATTGAGCGGACCATCAAATGGACCCGGCGACATCCCTCGTGGGCGGTGCTGATCCTGGTCACGGTCGTTGGGATCTTGGGGATGATCGGTGCGTGGCGACAGGCGGTCGCGTCGAAGAACGAAGCCATCAACCAAGCTCAAATCGCCCATGACGCACGTGGGGTCGCGAACGAACAACGGGAGATCGCGGAACGACGTCATCTGGAGGCTGTGCAGGAACACAAGGAAGCCCAGCGACAACGACACAGAGCCGAACGGCAGCGGGAGCAGGTCCAACGACGACTCGTGACCTCCCACCTGACGCGATGGAACCAGTCTCTCGAAAACGGGGACGCCTTCCGTGCCCTTGGGTGGTTGCGACAGGCGTGGGACGTCGAGCAAACGTTGCTCACAAAGGGGTCCCCAGAGTACAAACGTCGGGAGCGACTCTTCCGGGCAAGGGGGACAATGGTCCTTGAGAACTCACCTCGTCTCGTGGGGCACTGGCACGCCAAGCGAGGTCATCCGGACGCCCACTTCAGCCCGAATGGTCGTTGGCTCTTCCTGGGCTCTCAGGATGGCCCCGCCCGAGTGTGGGACGTCACAACCGGTAAGCAAGTTGGGTCAGTCTTTGACCATGATAAATCCGGGGTTGTCCTCGGTGTCTGGAGTTCCGATGGCCAGTATCTCGCGACAGCAGGTCGCGATGGTTCAGTGAAGTTGTGGGACTTCACCACGGGAAAAACCGATGTCCTTCTCGAACCAGGCAACCGGAGAATTTATTCGCTTGTGTTCGATCCAAAGGGCCTCCGGCTCGCGATCCCCTTCAACTCGCGAGGGAACAGGAGAGCGGAATGTAAGTTGTTCGACGTCTGCGCGAAGAAGGTGGTCGCGAACTGGGAAGAACGGGAACATCCGTTGACCTGCACATTTTCGCCAAACGGGAAGTACGCCATCGGTGTGCATTTCTGGGATGCACAAACGGGCAAACGGCATCACGGTCCACCGGAACTGATCCAGGTCTCCCGCGACGGAAGTCGGGGGCTGGCGAAAACCCGAAGGAAGGACACTATCGCCGTTGTGGACACCTCCCTGGCTCGTTCCATCGGAAAGATCACATACGAGTTTAGCAGAGGCAAACCTCGAATTCATCGCAGTGCGTTTCATGCCGAAGGACGACTTGTGGCGCTCTGTTCGACGAGTGGAGAGGTCCAGATTTTTCGCATCGGGCAGCCAGTTCCGGTCGCCACGGTGCAACATAAGGGCGTTGTTCATCAGCTCGCATTCAGTCCTTGTGCGAGATACATCGCGACGGGTGGAGAAGATAGGACAGTGCGCGTCTGGCACGTGAGGACAGGAAAACTGGCGACATCACCATTGCCACAGGAATCGGGTGTGGTGTCTCTGGAATTCCACCCGGAGGGACAACTACTTCTGACTCGGACGGACAAAGGAACGGTCCGCGTGTGGGAGTTCCCAACTCTCAGCGAACGTGAGCCTCTGCCACAAAAAGGGGTTCGATTGGCAAAGCTGAGCCCAACGGGAAAACGTCTGGTGACGGTCGGGGAGTGTTCCCAAATATTTCTTTGGGACGCTGAGACCTCCAAACTCATCGGGAAGACGAACTACCCCACAGACATCAAACAGATCAGATTCTGTCTCGACGGCAGCCGCTTCCTTGTCCGGACTCTGGACGGGATCAACCACGTCCACGATGCCAAGACGGGTCGGGTCCTGGCCCACGTTGGCCAAAATCTCCAGGCGTCTGGAGCGAAACTCAGCGCCGATGGTGCCCAGGTCCTCTACCGCCGATGGTTGCAATTTAACTTGTATGACATCGCTACCAAAAGAGACCTCCGCATCACACGTGTTGTCGGAGAAGACGGATTCAGCCCGGACGGACAGTATCTGGTGGCAGGGCAGAATGGACACTGGAACGTGTGGGATCCGAAGACCGGAAATTTACTCACGAGGCTGCCCACCAAGGACAACGCGAATTCCAAGAAAATCGTGATCGGCAGGGAGTTGATATTGTTGACCGACGAGAACAACCTCGCCCAGGTTCGTCGGGTTGGTGGGAGCTGGGATGTCCTTGCCGAGTTCGAAATTCCTCCGTCTTATCAGGTCCTTCTCAGCCCGAATGAAGAGACCGCTTTGGTGCGAGCTTATGACGGGACGCTCCGAGAATATGAGACGAAAACGGGGAAGTTGGCGGCCCCCATCCTCCGTTCCACACATGGCATTCGCTCCGTCGCATATAGCCCGCGATGTCCGAGTGATCCGGAAGGAGGTCGATGGATCCTCACTGGTAGTGAGGATGGCTGCGTCCGGCTGTTGAACGCGGACGATCTGGTATTGGCTGGACCTCCGTGGCGGCAAGGATCACCCATCGTCCACGTCGAGTTCCACCCCAACGGACGTGAGGTAGTCAGTGTCAGCAAGGACGGACAACTCCGGATTTGGGCGATCCCAAAGGTCTGGCTGCAGACCAACGATCTGGCGAAATTGGCTGATCTGTTCCCCGTGAAAATTTCTGACGACCCAGTGGAACCGGAACCTCTTTCACCGACGATCTGGGACGACTTCAGACGGAAGTACCCCCGCTACCTCAAGGCAGCACCAGAGCGGCAACATCAGTGGCTCGCGAAGGAACTTCACGCCGCCACGATGCAGGGAGACCAACCTGCGGAAGCGTTTCGTGTCCGGAATTTGATTCTCCGATATGAACAGGTGGTTGCCGAACTCAAGGCTCCAGATCCGCGGAACGTCGAAGTGAAAAAACTGGCGGGTCTCTATACCCGTCGCGGGCTCATCCTTCACCAGATGGGAGAACGGAGAAAGGCCCTTGAGGCGTACTCTCGGGCGGCGGAATTGCTTCCGGATTGGCCCGAACCGAGAGTTCTGCAAGGCTGGTCTCT
>CAYYUU010000049.1:0-15061 GCA_964474955.1 uncultured Alcaligenaceae bacterium
CCTCAGCCAGGCGTTCGACCCGTTCTACACGACGAAGGGAGTCGGTCTTGGGACGGGGCTTGGCCTTCCCGTCGCGTTTGGCATTGTTCGGGCACACCAGGGCTACTTGACGGTCGAGACGTCACCGGGCATCGGGACTTGTGTTTCGTTGTATCTGCCACGCCTGGTTACCGAAGAAGATCATCCAAAACGATTCGAACAGGCGCAGG
The DNA here is from genome assembly GCA_964474955.1 of uncultured Alcaligenaceae bacterium. GTDB lineage: Bacteria > Planctomycetota > Planctomycetia > Gemmatales > Gemmataceae > CAYRFQ01. The sequence continues at coordinate 210 of CAYYUU010000049.1, forward strand.
TGCTCGAACCGGAAAACGTGATTCGCCGTCGGATTCTCGTCATCGACGACGAACTCGCAGTGTTGGACGTCATCCGCCGCTTCCTCGAAATTGCCGGACACGAAGTTCTGTGTTCCACTTCGGGAGCCCAAGGGTATGCCGTCTTGGAAGAGAAGGGGGCGGTCGATCTGATCATCCTCGACTTGATGATTCCACGCGAAGAAGGAAGCGAGAACCTCCGACGCATCCGCCAACTTTGTCCGAACCTCCCCATCCTGATCTGTACCGGTTTACTTCAAACCGAAACAGTAGAGAGTTCGGGGTTCGACGATGCGATTGGGATTCTGCGAAAGCCATTTCGGATGAATGAACTCTGGTACGCCGTCAACGATGTGTTCGAGCCCGAGGCAAGCGACAAGAGCGAGTAATTCCTGACAAGGTGGCGGAATGGGAGTGATGCGGAACTACTTTTTGTCGTAGGTCCACGCGGCTCGCGTGTACCTTTTGTGTTTGCCAGATTTTCCCAAGTACACGCGAGCCGCGTGGATCTACAAAACCGACAATCATCCATTTCTTGTTGAAGTCACTCCAAACAACCGTCCGAAATGAGGCTGCAAAATACTTACGATGACAATAACTCTTCAGGTGGCCACAAAGGATGGTAGTTATACTCTCTACAATCCACAATATCAGGAACTATATAACTGTCATGGCGGCGCGATGACGTGTTCTCGCGCCATATATTTACAAAATTCGGGAGTGTGGGATCGATTCCAAGACCAGATGCCGACAAGTATTCTGGAAGTCGGTTTTGGCACAGGTTTGAACTTCTTACTAACGGCGGACGCCGCGTTCCAGAGCAACTGCACGCTGCACTACACGGCTCTCGAAAAGCAATTGCTCGAAGTGGATATACTACGAAGTCTGGCTCACGAACGATATCTCGCACACCCAGAATTGCATACCCGCTTGTGGGAATCTCTGGAAGAACCCAAGAACCGGGATAACTCGTTCCGGGTCGGCGGGGGAGTATGGTTGCAGCTTCGGGGCGGCGATGCGACCCAAATGGCGATTCCGGAAGAAACCTACGACGCAGTGTATCTCGATGCCTTCAGCCCGGAAAACAACCCTGACTTATGGCAACGCAGCTTCATTGAACGTCTCCATCAATCGCTGAAACGAGGGGGACGACTCGCGACCTATTCGGTGAAGGGCTCAATTCGTCGGATGATGCAAGACATCGGATTCGAAGTCGAAAAACGTCGATCCGTTCCGGGCAAGAGAGAAGTTCTTGTTGCTACACGGAAGTTGTAGAATGATTTCGTTTCTGTCTTTGCGAAGAGATTGAGAGTTGGGCTCAAGTAGTAGGCCCACACTCCGTGTGCCGTTACCAAGTAGTAGGTACTCCTGTGTGCCTACTACTTGAGCCCAGTCACCACTATCCCTCCTCCGTCAACTCTTCGAGCGCCTCCAAAAAGACCTCTCGTGGCGTCGACTTGCCGGAGATGAGCTTCATTTGAAGTTCGAGATCTTGCACCAGAATTTCCCACGGCGGAACGATCGTACTCCCGCGTTCGGTGGCTTCGCGCAGCAAAGGACTCGAACGTACACCTGCGTCGAGGTCCATGACGATCTGCCCAGATTTAAACAGACTCGGGTGCAACGGGGCACCGCTCGCCTTCGGGTTGGCGCCCAGATCTTCGCCCACGATGAGGGCGTCGTGGTTCGTGCGGTAGATGGCCTCGAACGGGATGAACCGGCAACCGAGTTCTTGCGCCAGCTTCTGAGCTGCGTCTTTGTCGTGACTGGCAATGATGAGGTTGGCCTTACGGTGGTTCAAGTCTGCGGCCACGAGACGGCTGACGGGATTGAGCCCGACGATCAGAATGACCCTGTCACTAACGGGTTTTTCGACCTCGTTTTTTTTCTGGAGTTGGAGCGAGAGCGCCTCCACGGCGGCTTGCGCGAGCGAGAAATATCCGTGCCATTTGTCGTTCTTGTGTAAAAGAAGGTCGACCAACCCGGCATGTGTGACAGTGGGATGTTTCTCCTCAGCCATCTCCAACAAAACATCTTGATGGCCCGGTTCGACGATCACGCTCGCGAGTTTCACGGCATCGACGATCTTGCGAAAGATGTTCGCGCCACCAACGGCGAGCGGCAAACAACGGGCCTTCAAGTCGTGATGTTTGAACGCCGCGTTCAGTCCAGCGACGGTGTAATATTCCCTGTCGTGGGCGCCAACGACCTTCCCGACGTGAAACCCGGTGACGCCGATTAACCGGGTCCCTTTCTCGACCTCCTTGTAGTGGTAGACGTCTCGCAAGTCTCGCACGGTTGGTTGCGCCGGATACGCTTCCATGCCTCTTTCGAGGGCCGCATACGTCCACGGCGAGCCGATCTTTTTCCCAAGAATCGTGAGCATGACGCCCGGCTTGCCGACTCCATGAACGACGGTGGGAACAGGTGGCTTGGCCATAATTTGGACGAACGGCCAGGCCGCCTCGGGCGTACGAGCCGACGTCGTCAACTTGATCACGTCGGGGTCTTTGGCTTGCGCCATGGCATACGTCTCGGCGATGTCCGCCGCCGTCGACTTCGCATGGAAGTAACACGAGATCACCCTTTTCGTCGACCCCATACGAGGAATCTCGTCTGCGACGTCGAGTTCGATCTCGACGTAGTCCGCTTCGCTCACGATGCACTGCCGCAACAACGCCAGTCGTTCCTCGTCCGTACCGTCCCATGCCCCACCGTCTTCTTGCCGTCGACAACTCATTATCACGGGCGTGGGCTTGTTTTCGAGCAACTCGCCCAGATCCGGAGCCATGCCAAAGCAATCGAGTCGAATTTCTAGCAAGTCGCATTGACGAGCCGAATTGTGCATGTCCACCAAAGCGAAGCGACGAGACTCTTGGGCAATCGTTATGCAGATCATGAAAGGGTACCCACAATTACCAGGCAACAGGATCATCTATGCTTTGAGTTTCGCACACGCGTGTTTTTTATGCAAGGGATGCGCTGCGCAACCTGATTGTGAGAAAGCGATTTACGCGGGCTCCCACGCAATCGTTTGGGCCCAGCCCAGCGCCGCTTCCCAGACGAGGTCATAGACAGGATCTTTGATTTCGTAATAGGCTTCGACGTCGTGGGCGTGGTGTTTGGCGAGTTGTCGTTTGATCAGTTCGACGGTCCGGGCCGAATTCGGATGGGCGCGTAGGTAGTCGCGAAACAAGAGGGGGTACCGTTGATTGGGATTGCCAGCTGCGCGAACATGTATGTTCGCACGGCGTTGTCCTTGCGGTTGCCCGAAGATAAGCTTTTCCCAAAGTTTGGGATTCTCGTCTTCGCCCAGAGGGACGTGGTCGTGGGTGATGTGGGTCCGGTGTTCGAAACCTCCGGCCACCAATTTATCCCGAACTTCCGCGTTCAATTCCTGGACGGTGACTTGGACATCGATTATGTCTTTCGCCCCGAGTCCCGGCACAGACGTGGAACCGATGTGGTCGATCTGCAACGCCAACGGTCCCAGGATGTCCGCAAGAGCCGAACGGAAGAGTTCGAACTCCTCTGGCCAACTTGGGTCGTAATCGTGGATGATGATCATGATACCGCGTTGTTCGAGGGGCTCGGACAAAGGAGAACGGCGACTCCCACCCAACGAAGCCTTACTCCGCCAGGGAAGCAATTACCGTCGCATAGCAGTTGGGACAAATTCCATGCGTCAATTGTGGCAAGTTCGACATGCCAAGTAGGCCAAGAACTTGACACGCTTCTTCGATGTCACGCCATTCCGTTTTTGACGTCGCGATCTTCTGACAATAGCTGCAAATCCTGACAAAATCGTCCGAACGCTCGACTTCCGAATTCAAAAGTTCGACTGGCTCACGTGGCGACGTTTTCACGATTTCGCTCCGAAATTCAACGCCGTTCCCCGGTAGGGCAGACATGGTTATTTGGATTTCCCTTTGCTCGTCGCAGGAATCACAACGAGAGTAGACGGTCCTAGATACCTTGTCTGCCCGAACTCGCTCGACGAAAAGCCGGAAAAGGTGCGCCGTCTTTAGGTCCGCGATGAAAGTCCACAAAGTTTTCCCCAACACCTGGCTGAGGATCTTGCCTTCCGGCCAGCCGTTTTGCACTGCGAAATCCTGCCAGTCACCCTCAGTGCAACTGAGGCGGTCGTCCGCATCGATCCGGTAGACGACAATTGTTCGGTGGTTTGCTCTCATCAGTACACCGAGTCACTCCCCCCTTCGAAAACGCACACAACAACGGTTCACGAACAACCAATTGCATTTCCATTGAGCCGACTCTTCTTGGAAGAACCAGCAGTCGGCAACACACTCTGCCGACACTTGTTGTATTGTAGCCTGAAGACGGAAGAGAAAGCCAATCACGATGGCAATCTCATCATCTTCGTTTTCGGAGTCAGGCATTTTCCCTAAGCTGAAGGTGTACCCAACTCCCTAATGGTGGTTTCTCCGGAGTATTCTCATGGCCAACAATGCTTGTCCGAGTTGCAATGTTCCCTTGACGCAAGACGTACGCAATCGAAGGACGTGTCCGTTTTGCAACACTCCGCTGCATGGTGGCGACCTGGACTTCGAACGACCACGCGCTTCCGTTTACGACGGTCCGGAACCTGTTTCGTCGCCCCGGGAGCAACCAACCGGGGCGGGTTGGGGGAATGTTCGAGCCGGCGTCGGGTTAATGTTGTTCAGCGCGCTCGTCCTTTTGTTCTTCACCCAAATTGTGGCTTACGGGATCTACTTAACGGCGAACCGAGCGGCCATGCGCCGTCCCAACCCAGTCCCCGCGCGCAATCGCTTTGCGCCACAACCGAGGCCGGTGCGGCCCATGAATCCACCCAGACAATTTCTGACACAACACGAACTCGGAATTCTGATGGCCTTCGGTGTCCTCGCTGGGGCGTTGGCGGCGTACACCGGAATGGTCCTGGTGTGTACAGGGCCGAGACGTTTCCACGGCACGAAAGGGGCAGCCATCACGACGTTGTGTTCCACGGTGGCAATGGTGATGATTCTAGTCTGGTTTGTGTTTCTGATGGGGTGGGCATCAAGAAATCGGCCTCCCTTGACTCGGGAAGAGTCTAGAATCGTCCTGATCCTGATCGGATCGATCTTTCTGAGCTTCTTCATCCTTGCCACGATTGCCTTTCCGATCTTCTTGCGGGGCATCGGGAGGACGTTCCGAAACGTGTTCTTGTCGGCCGCGAGTATGGCCTATTTGGTCCTGACGCTTCTGCCAACCTTGGCGGGTCTATTTTATTATCTCGCGAGCCTTGATCGGCCTCCACCACTGTTTACCAGACCGCTTGACCCGGAGATCAGCTCCATCGTCGGGTATGGGGCTTGGAGTTACCTCTCACTCATCGAATTCATACTCATCATCCTCCTGAGTGCCGCCGTCGTCTCTATTTCTACTAAGCCGAAACGCCCCGAGAGAGCAGCCTATTAGAGCGGATCGCGTATGGTTTGGTGAGAGTTGGAGGTCATCCGCATACGTTTTTTACAAGCCTGAAGCGCCATCGAAGGATCATTCTTGTACTTCGCTCGCGATTCAGGCTTGTAGCAATGTGCCCAACCCAAGCGTGAACCGCTGTCGATCCACTCCGAAACCATCAAGAGTGGCCTTTTGCCTCGAACCGATGGCCGCAAGCCTGCATCCGAATTCCATAGACCCGCGTCCATCGTGGAACGCGGATGTTGTTGTCGGTGGATGAAATCGTTTTGCAAAGCTCACCCGAGATGATAATGTGAGTGAGAGCGGTTCGGGCTTGTGTTCGGTGCGCCAAGAGGAACAGGCAAAATTCCTGCTCCAGAACAGAAACCATATATCGAGCGTACCAATCCAAACGTGATTCGCTCTCACTAACAGTCCCAAAGCCTTCCTGCCCGTTAGCGCTGAACCCCAATGCACCGCGAGATTTCGCACATCGACGAAGTGTTCCACCCCGAACACAACTACACGCTTTACCTCATGACAATCGTTATGGGCGTTTTGATCGGGGCAGATCTATGGCTCATGTTTGCCGGATGGCCCGTCGGGTGGACGAACACCGTTTCGCTCGGTCCGCTCGGCGAGTGGCGTTTGGGCTTACTCGCCGCGTTGCTCGGCGCGGCTCGAATTCTCTACACGTCGATGGAGTCGTTGGTCGAAGGCCGTTTGGGAGCCGACCTCGCGTTGGGCATCGCCTGCATCGCAGCCATTCTGCTCGGCGAACCGCTCGTCGCTGCCGAGGTCGTGTTCATCGGACTGCTGGGCGAGTGCCTCGAAAGCTTCACCTTCGAACGCACCCAAAAGGCCATTCGGAAACTCGTGGAAGTCCAACCACGACGATGTTGGCTGCTCAAAGACGGCCAAGAAGTGCGGGTCTTCACGGACCAAATCGGCGTCGGCGACACAGTCGTCGTCAAACCAGGCGCTCGAATCCCCGCCGATGGTCGAGTGGTCGAAGGCCGATCCGCAGTCGACACCAGCACACTCACCGGCGAGGCAATTCCGGTCGACAAGGGACCCGGAGACGAGGTGCTCGCCGGATCACTCAATCAGTTCGGCGCACTCACGGTCGAATGCGAACGTGTCTCCGAACAAACGGTCGTCGGTCGCGTCATCAAGCTCACATCCGAAGCCCTCAAGAATAAAGCAAATATCGAACGGACCGCCGACAGGATGGCCCGATACTTCTTGCCGGTCGTGCTTGGTCTCGCGCTCATCACGTTTCTCGGCGGCATGTTGTATTACGGCACGACATGGTTTCGCGGTGCCGAAGCCGCCACGATCGAGTGGAAAGTCACGTTGCGGATGGCCACCTATCCATCTCTGGCGGTGTTGGTCGTGGCGTGTCCATGTGCTTTGATCTTGGCCACACCGGCGGCGATCATCGCGGCGCTCGGACGCCTTGCGGGAACGGGCGTGTTATTAAAAGGCGGCGGTGCCCTCGAACGGCTCGCGACCGTCTCGGCGTTTGCGTTCGACAAGACCGGCACGCTGACCGAAGGCAAACTCAAACTCGGTGACGTGGTCGGGTTGCATGGGATCGACGAGAACCATCTGTTGTGGCTTGCCGCGTCTGCCGAACAACGAAGCGAACATCCCATAGCTCAGGTCATCTTGTCCGAAGCCAAAAACCGCAACATCTCTCTCACGGAAGTTCAAGACTTCCAGGCTCATCCGGGAGCAGGAGTTTCGGCCCAAACGTCCGAAGGAAAACTCATCGTCGGCAACCGGCGTTTGATGGAAGAACAGGGCATCCACCTCGGGCCGGAAGTCGAGGAGGCTCTGAGCAAGTTTGACGAAACGGGACAAACAACGCTCTTGGTCGCCCGCGACAATCAGATTCGCGGCATCATCGGAGCACGAGACGAAGTTCGCGACCAGGCTCTCGGCGTCTTGCAACAACTCCGCGAACTCGGCATCGGTGATATCGCGCTGTTGACGGGAGACCGAAAGGCCGTGGCGAAAACGATCGCCGAACAACTTGAAATCTCGAACGTTCACGCCGAAGTGTTGCCCGCCCAGAAGGCCGAAATCATAGGCCAAATGAAGAAGGCCGCCGAAGCGAAAGGCAAGGCCGAAGCCGAAGGCAAGCGAGGCTTCGCGACATCGCCGGAAGGTCACGTGGCGATGGTCGGCGACGGCATCAACGATGCTCCGGCTCTTGCGCGTGCCGACGTCGGACTCGCGATCGGGAGCGGAACTGACGTGGCCGCGGAAGCCGGCGACATCGTCTTCATGGGCGACCCCCTCAAGCCATTACCCCTTCTCGTCAAACTCTCCCGTGAGACGGTCGCGATCATACGCCAAAACATACTCATCTTTGCGTTCGGCGTGAACATAGTCGGGATCGTATTAACTGCGTGGCTTTGGCCAATCTTGTGGCCCTTGATCGTGGAACTACTCGGCTGGCAAGACTGGGCTGCGGAGTCCACCACGAGTTCTGTCATTGCGGCCGTTGTTTATCATCAATTTGGATCGCTGGCCGTATTACTCAACTCGATGCGGTTATTATGGTTCGAACGAACTGGCGAAGGTACCACCATTGGCCGTATCCGTTCGGCCTTCCAGGGTGCCGACAAATGGATGGAGAACAACCTCAACGTCGGCGAAGCAATCCACACAGTCGCACATCATTGGAAGATAACTCTCCTCACTGTCGCCCTATTAACCGTCGGCATATATTTCTTGAGTGGCTTTACACAGATCAACGCCGGAGAACTCGGTATCGCCCAACGATTTGGCAAAGTTGTTGACGAACTCAAACCCGGCTTGCATTATCGTTGGCCTTGGCCAATCGAATCGGTTGTTCGAATCAAGCCCGACGCCATTCGAACAGTCACACTCGGCTATCGGGTGGATGAGAAAACGAAATCGCCCGAGAGTTTTTCTTGGAACACGGAACACGCCGAACAACAACGTATACCGGACGAGTCTCGTACAATCACTGGTGATGGGTATTTCATAGAACTACAAGTTGCGTTGCACTATCGTGTGAGTGATCCGAAAGTCTATTTGTTCGAGGTCCGAGATCCGGATCAAGTTATACGCGCAGCGTTGGAAGGGACGATGCGAGAACTCGCTATCCAAAAATCCGTGCCGCGGATGTTGACGGAGAATCGAAAAGAACTCGAAGGAAAAGCCCTCGCCGAAGTGACAAAGCGTTGTCAATCGTATGGGCCAAATGGCATCGGTGTCGAGTTCGAGAGTTTGGCCCTCCGAGATTTACATCCACCGCCGGAAGTCGTTCCGGCTTACCTCAAGTTATCCAAGACGCTCGAAACGAACGAAAAGAAGATGATCCGCGCGCGGACAGAGAGCCGCCGATCAAAAGCCAGAGCGAAAGCCTACAAGGACCAGACCATCGAACTGGCGAAGCGGGCCAAAACAAACACGATTACACAGAAAGAGGCTTGGCGGGATGCCAAGCTCGAAGTCGCCAAAGCTCGGGAAGGCAATCCCAAACTCACGGACATCGAACTGGCATTACAGGCGAAGGAAGAGAGCCTCAAGGATCGAACGATACACTTATCGAATCCCGATTATGTGGTCATTCGATTGATATACTATGGGCGAGACTTGGTGAATTCGCTGCAAAGGTTGATTCCGAGTTTTCGAACCGGACCGGAACCACGGCGTGAAATGGAACATGGAAGGCAGTGATGTTTTGTAGTAGTGACACACTCCGTGTGCCGTTGTTTTTATTTTGGAGTGCGGCTCGACGCCGCTTTGGTAGTTTCCTGTTTTCTCTTTGATTTATGTCTTTGTTTTGTTTTGGATTCCAGCAGCTTAACGCCACAATCCAAAGCAAAACCCCGGACACCACACTATGCGAACACTCCTCATAATAGTCGTATTAATTCTTCTTGTTCTGTTGGCCCGTAATTGTTACTTCACGGTCGGGCCGACCGAGTACGCCTATGTGACATATTTCGGCGAGCCGGTCGCGACGTATGACGGTTCGGACGCACAGAACGATGCGGGATTTCATCTTCGCTGGCCGTGGCCGATCTATACTGTGCGAAAAGTAGATCGACGGTTACTCCAATTCGATTTACCGATTCGTTCCGTCCAATTCCGTGCTCCGAAGAGTAAAGATTCGCTCAGTGCCGAAGTTGGAAGCTTGGCCCTCGTGCAAGGTTATGTATGTTGGCGCATCCCCAACAAAGAAGCCGTTGATATATTCATCCGAAACCATGACACTATCCAAAACGCCGAAGCCTTTCTCAGCGTAGAAATCACCGGTCGTCTGGAAGCCGAGTTGCGGCAACTCAACTTGGAAGATTTGATCAACGAGAAGAACCCCGACGTCGTCCGGCAAACACTCCAGAAAGTTCGCAACGCCCTCATCTCGGAAGGATCGGAACTCAATGCGAAACTCAAAAAACAGGGGATTGAGTTAGTCGACGTCCGGCTTCGACGACTCGCCTATCCGATGTCGGTGCATCCGACGATCTACGACCGGATTCGCGAAGAACGCGATAGCAAAGTGCAGGAAAAAGAAATCGAGACGATGAAGAAGGTCAAGAAGATCGAAACTGACACGGCGACGGAAGTGAGCCGCCTCGAAAACGAAGCGAAGAACGAAAAACAAAAACTCGAAGGTGCGGCGCAGGCTGCAGTCATCAAGATCAACAACGAGGCCCGCAGCAAAGCCCCCGACTTCTTCAAGATCTATCGCGGTCTGCAATTCTTACGGCAAACGCTCACCAACAATCGCGGCATTTTGTGGCGTTCGACGAAGGAACCATTCTGGGACATGCTCGGAAGTAAGCCCTCTTCGAACGACAAATCCGGAGGAAAGAAATAACGATGAAGTTCCTCCGTTATGTCATCGGGCTGGTTCTTGTCGGGGTGGTGTTGTCGCTCGGGACGGGAATCACGGTCGTCCAACCGGGAGAGAAAGCGGTCGTGCGCCGGTTCGGAAGAGTGATCCACGAAGCCCGCGGGGCAGGGCTTTACGTCGGCCTTCCGTGGGGAATCGACCAGGTCGACCGCGTCCAGGTGCGGCGGAAACGTTCGGTGACGATCGGGTTCGTCCCCAAAACTATGGACGAGGACGACCCGTTTCCGGTGACGCCGCCCGACGGACAATATCTCACCGGCGACCATAATTTGATCAACGTACAGGCGATGATTTACTATTCGGTCGATCCGAATAACGTTGTTCAATACGTCGTTGAACGAGAGAACATTCCAACGGTCGTGGGCCAAGTCGGGACGAGCGTCCTGCTCGAGTGGATCGCCACGCAGAAAGTGGACGACATTATTTTGCTCAACCAACAATCCGGCGGTCTCGTGGATGTCCTGCGCGAGAAGACAGCTCAACGGCTCGCTCGCTATAACCTGGGGATCGAAATCCAGAGTGCTCAGGTCACTATCTTGAGTCCCCCTGAGGAGGTCAAATCCGCGTTCGAGGCGGTGACCGCTGCGGAGGCTCGCAAGGAAACGAAGATCAGCCGCGCCGAGCGAAATTCTCGCCGACAAATCAGCGATGCCCAAGCCGAGAACCGTCGAGTGAAGGCGATTGCGTTCCAAGAGAAGCAGAACAAAATCCGAAAGGCGGAGACGGATGCGGAGGTGTTTCTCCAGGCCCTCGCGAAACATCGCGAAGCCTTGAAGAGCGACCCGGATCACCTGGAAACGTACCGCCGCGAGGAGTTGTTGAAAATATTTCGAGCGGGTTTGTTGACGGTCCGCGAAACTCCCAAGAAAGAAGTCGTGCTCCAGGTGAAAGGGCCATAGCTTCCGATTTTACTGCCCGTAGGGCAATCGGATCGTTTGATTTTCGGCGTCACTCTGCTCGTCAGCGGGTGGAAGCAATCCCGAAGGAGCCGTTTGCGAAACCATTGCCGTCGGGATTGGTGCCGTCGTTTCATCCTGGGTTTGCGTTCGTTGTCGGGATGATTGCGAGGTTCTGGTGCTCGCTGTCTCCTCTGCGAGCCTTTCTTTCCACGAAACGCCCCATCGCCGTTTTGCCACTCCGATCAAAGTACGCTGAGTCGGGATAATGCTCCGGAGACGCGTTTGGTAGTTCGCCGTGTTGCGAGCCGTCCGTGAGAGTTCGATGCGTGCGACGTTTTCCAGAATAGCATTTCGCAACACCAAATCCGACATTCGTTTTGCTTGATTCCGCATCGTGATGAGTTGTTGCTGTTGGCGAAGAGTGGTCAACATTTGTTGTCGTTGTCGCATCACCGTCAACAGTTGCTGTTGTTGTTGGAGTAATCGAACGAGTTGTCGCCGACGAAGCAGAGCCGTCGTGAGTTGCTGCTGTCTACGCGAGGCCACCGATACTCGACCAAAAGTTGTGTTGAACGAGTTGGTTCGCGAACCGCCGAAGGTCGTGAAACGCCCTACGTTTCCGCCTCGTGTCCGTCGATCGATGCTCGGCTGTTCACACTGTCCAAACGTCATCGAGGCGGTCGTCGCGCACAGAGCGACGCCCAAAAGCCACTTCGTCAGATGCATGTGGAGTTCTCCGCAAGAAGGTTGTGAACTCCCCGGAATTGGGGACGGAATTGCAAGGTCTGAAAGGAAATGCGAAGGATAATGGGCGTTCACCAACTCGCAACGTTCATGAGATAAAAATCATGTTAGTCGAAAGGGGCGGCATTGCCAAGCGACTGCTCGGAAAAAATCGAAGGGGAGGTGAGGTGGGTTTGGTAAGTTGCTTTTCGCTCTGCGAAAAGTTCTTTGTCTTTTCTGACTTTTCGCACGCAGGCGAAGCCTGCAAAGCAAAGTGCCTGCACGCGAGAAAAGCAACTTTCCAAAATCCTAGAGGCTGGTTAATTCGCTTGGGCGTTCGCCACAGAGATTTTCGATACCGGTCGCATTTGCCGCAAGATAGCTTCCCGGAGTCGTTCGCCATAGACTTCTCGGACGATCTCTTTGACCTGGTCGTACTTGACTTCGCGGCCTTCCTTGCGTTCGATAGGCAAGATCAAATGGTATCCAAATTCGGTGTTTACCGGTTGACTCATCTGGTAAGTCTTCAGGGCAAAGGCAACGTTGGCGAATGGCTCGACCATCTTTCCGAGGCGTGGAAACCAATCCAAATCCCCCCCGCGTGCTTTCGAAGGACAGATCGAATACTTCTTGGCGGCGTCGCTGAAGACCTCGTCGAGAGCTTTGCGGCGAGCCTTCTCGCGGTTCAGCTTGTCGGCCGTGGAAGGAAGTTTACTCATCCTTCGTACCACTTCGTTTTCGATCTGTTTGCGAATATTGAGTAGTTCTTCCCGCGTTGCCTTGGCGGCCTCTTTGGTCTTCGCCTTGGGCTTCAACAAGAGGTGCCGGGCACGAACGAGACTCCCATCAAACATTTCCTTGTGCTTGTTGAACATCTCTTTGAGCTTCGCTTCGCCGCCGTACTTTTTAGTGAATGCTTCCCACCGCAGAGAGCCCGTGATGTTGTCGCGGATTTCTCCGGGGGTGAGGAAGAATTTTTTGAACACGTCTTCGGGTGATTTTTTGTTCTTCGTGATTTCGTCGCAGAGTTGTTTGTAACGCGCTTCTATTTTTTGGGGATCGACGGGAATTTTCAGCCGCTCCAAGTATTGATCGATCAAGGTGTTCTCGATGAGATAGTTGACGACTTCGGGGCGAGCCTTGTCCCAATGTTGCGGAGGGATTCGCGACAGGGCTCGATAGACGGCGAGTTCCTTGATGGCCTCACCGTTGACCGTCGCCGCAACGGCGGTGGCCGGAGGTGGGGGTGGGAGCTTCATCTTCGGAACGGTGATCTGCTTTTTGGTCTGGGCGAATCCCGCCGAAGCAGCGACGAGCATGATGAGAAACGCAGAAACGAAACGTGGTCTTGAGAGCATCCGTCCTCTCCTTTATGGCAACACGTGACAACATTTAATGTTTCTGAAACGAGCAGCAGCCGATTTCGTACCCCTGCTTCTACCGGACGGTGGGGATTGTAGCGAGAAAGGCTGTTTTGCGCCGAGAGGAACATTTTGGCGAATTGCGTCAGGGGCGTTTACACAACTGGGCGAGGTTTGAAAACCTGGGTAAAGAGTTGTCCAAGCGGTCCTGAACAGTCGACAACTTACCACTCGGTTTTGGAATTTTCTACCAACCCGACGCGCGAGTTTTGAGGTTGCGCTTCGGGCTAGTAAAAACCGCTCACCGTCAATTCGAAAAGCCGGAGGAGCGCCACCCATCGACTACGACCCAAAAAAATACTTTAACGACGCCGACCAAGACGAAACAATAGAGATCGAGCCTCGTATAAGGGAGGCAGAAAAACGAATGAGTTAGTTTTCGTCGGTTCATAACAAAGAGGTTAACACCGTATGAAGTTTCACATGTGTTCTCGTTGGTCTGTGTTCGCAGCGATCACGTTCGCGGCATTGAGTTTTCTTCCTCAGCAATCCTGGGCAGGCGGCAAAAAGTCAGAATGGATTTCGCTCTTTGATGGCAAATCGCTCGACGGCTGGAAGCGTTATCGCGGGAAAGGAATGCCCGGAAAACAGTGGCAAACCAAAAACGGCGTGCTGCATCTGACCGGTGGCGGTGGCGGAGACATCATGACGAAGCAGAAGTTCAGCGACTTCGTCCTAGAACTGGAGTGGAAAATTTCGCCCGGCGGAAACAGCGGCATCATGTACCGCGTCAAGGCGGGCGAAATTGTTCCGTGGAGGAACGGTCCGGAATATCAAATTCTCGACAACGCCAAACACCGCGATGGAAAGAATCCCAAGACTTCGGCAGCCGCGCTTTACGGCATGGTGCCTGCGAAGAGCGGGAAGCTCAAGCCTGTGGGGCAGTACAACAAGACCAAAATCGTCCTGAAAGGCAAGCATCTCGAACACTGGCTCAACGGAAAGAAAGTAGTCGAGATCGAGATCGGCGGCGAACGTTGGAATAAGCTCTACAAGGCCAGCAAGTTTCGGAAGTACGAGAACTTCGGACGGATGAGGACCGGGCACATTGTTTTGCAAGACCACGGCGATCCGGTGTGGTATCGCAACATCCGTGTCCGACGTATCTCGAAGTAGGTAAGATATGTTCGAGACCCACGGGGTCGGATCAATAGTCGCATTTGAGAGGGCCTATTGAGAACATGCTTTGGCCAACAGGCAAAAGCATGAAACCCAAGCTGATAGTGTTCTGGGTGGCATGCTTCTGCTTAAAGCAGAAGCATGCCACCCAGCCGAGGTGCCAAAAAATACCATTCGTGTTTATCCAAGATCCCCAGTGGTTCCAAAACTCTGAACTCTCAACTCTCAGCCTTTTCGCCTCTTTCCCACGCCCTGCTTTTTGGGATTTCGCGTTCGGAATGGCGTCTCGCCCCACACTTCCGGAGCCCGGAAATTCCTAGGTCTTCGATCTTTGCGGCCACCTTT